>CAXTOD010000232.1:0-4745 GCA_964245705.1 uncultured Acetobacteraceae bacterium | reverse complement strand
CCGGCGCTAACTCCGCGTTGGGGGCCGACGGGCCGACGCCGCGGTCGAACCGGGCGACCTGGACCAGGGCTGCCAGCAGCACGGCGCGGGCGACGACCGGGGCGGTGCCGCGAGGCAGCTGGCCGAGCAGGCGGCGCAGGGCGTCCAGGCCGGTCGCGGCCAGCACGGCGGCGGCGAAGCTGAACAGATAGACCGCGCGGACCGGGCTGCGCAGCTGCGGCAGCAGCGGCAGGTGGAAGAACAGCTGCACCAGCGGCCCGGCGTGGCCACCGAGCGCCAGGGCAAGCGCGAACAGCGCCAGGACCGTCATGGACCCGGTCAGGCTGGTCCGCTGCAGGATGCCCAGCGCGCATAACGGCAGGGCGGCCGCCGTCAGGTAGAGGCTGCCGTCCATCATGCGCAGCGTGCCCGGGTGCAGCAGGCCGGCAAAGTCGGGCCAGGTCAGCGAGGCGGCGGTGGCATAGGCGTCGGCCGGCACCGCGTGTGGCCAGCGGCTCATGCCGGTGGCGTACCAGCGGTAGGACAGCTGGAGGTACTGGCGGGCGAGCTCGATCGGCACGGCGGCGAAGCCGATCGCCATCGCCTGGCCGAACAGGGCGAGCAGGAGCGGCCAGGGCGAGCGCCGGGCGGCGGCGACCGCCAGGGCGCAGATCATGGCCGCGTAGGAGGTGTGCACGAACGGCTGCATGTGGCCGGCGGCGATCTGCAAGGACCCGGCCAGGCCCGCCAGGGCGGCGAACGGCAGCCCGTCCCGTACCGTGCCGGCCGCCCAGGCCCGGCGGTGCAGCAGCAGCACCAGCGGCAGCCAGCACAGGGAGGCGAAGATGTTGGGCTGGGCGTTGGCCTGGAACGGCAGGTAGCCGCAGAACGCGAACAGGCTGGCGCCGAGGATGGCGGCCAGCCGGGACGCGCGCTCCGCGCGCAGCAGCAGGTGCATCAGCGTCGCCGCCAGCGCGAAGTGCAGCAGTACGAAGGCGTCGCACAGCACGATCCCGTCCAGCCCGAGCAGGCCCAGCAGGAAGGTCGGCGGGTAGAAGGGCGCGGGCTGCAGCTCGCCGGCGAAGCTGGTGCCGGCCTGGCTGCCGAACTCCCACAGCACGAGACGGCCGTGGCGTGCGGCGCGGGCCACGTCCAGCAGCCAGGGATAGCTTTGCAGCGAGGAGTCGCCGAAGTCGAAGAAGGTGCGGTCGCCGACGAACGCCTGGCTGAACAGCAGCAGGGCCGCCGTGACGTAGGCGACGAACAGGCCGGCGAAGCGGAGCGGCGGCGGCATCGACAGGCGGCGGGTCATCGCACCCGGTATGCCGCATCCGGACCATGCGCGCAGGGGGTCGGGTTCCGCCGGACGGCGTTTGCGGGCATCGTGGCCGGGCGACAGGCGCAGGAGGGGCGGGACTTGGCAGCGGCGACCGTGTTCATCGATGGCGAGGCAGGCACCACCGGGCTCGGGATCAGGCGTCGCCTGCAGGCCCTGCCGGTCGAGCTGCGCTCGGTCGAGCACCGGTGGCGGAAGGACCCCGACGCGCGCCGGGCGCTGATGGAGGAGGTCGACCTGGTGGTGCTGTGCCTGCCGGACGCGACGTCGCGCGACGCCGCCGCCATGGCGGCCGGTTTGTCCCGGCCGCCGCGGCTGCTGGACGCCAGCACCGCGTTCCGCACCGATCCGGACTGGGTGTATGGCTTCCCGGAGATGCGGCGCGGCCAGCCGGAGGCGATCGGGCATGCGCTCCGGGTGTCGAACCCGGGCTGCTACCCGACCGGGGCGATCGCGCTGCTCCGGCCCTTGATTGAGGCGGGGCTGCTGCCGGGCGACCATCCGGTCGCGATCAACGCGGTGAGCGGGTATTCCGGCGGCGGCCGGAGCATGATCGAGGCGCACGAGCGGGACGGCGGCCCGGCCTACACGCTCTACGGGCTGGACCTCGAGCACAAGCACGTGCCGGAGATCAAGGTGCAGGCCGGGCTGACCCGCCGCCCGATCTTCGTGCCATCGGTCGGGCACTTCCCGCAGGGCATGATCGTGTCGATCCCGCTGCACCTCGACGGGCTTCCGGGCCAGGTAGCGGGCGCCGACCTGCAGGCGGCGCTGTCGGACTGGTATCGCGGCTCGACCCGGATCTCGGTGCGGGACGCGGCCGAGCCGGTGGTCCTGTCGGCGGACGCGCTGGCCGGCAGCGACGCCATGGAGCTGCGCGTGCACGCCCACCCCCGCTACCGGCACGCCCTGCTGACGGCCCGGCTGGACAACCTCGGCAAGGGGGCGTCCGGGGCAGCGATCCAGAACATCGCCCTGATGCTGGGGCTGCCGGTTCTTGGGCTGCCGGTCCTTGAGACGCCGGTGTCCGTTCCCGACGCATGAGCCGGCGCTGGCTGCAGGGGATGGTGGCGGTGCTGGGCCTGGTGCCGGTGCTGGCGGGGCTGTCCGGCGTCGTGCTCGGCATCTTCATGGCCGGCGCGGCCTCGCCCGCGAGCCTGCCGGGGGTGGACAGCCATTTCCGCTACCTGTCCGGACTGCTGCTGGCGATCGGGCTCGGGTTCTGGAGCACCATCCCCGCGATCGAGCGGCGCACGGCCCGGTTCCGGCTGCTGACGGCGTTGGTGGTGGCGGGCGGCCTGGGGCGGCTGCTCGGGGTCCTGCTGGACGGGCCGCCTCCGGCGCCGATGCTCGCCGGGCTCGGCATGGAGCTGGCCGTGACCCCGCTGCTGTGCCTGTGGCAGTCGCGGGTCGCCGCCGGCCGCTAGGCCGGGACGGTCATTCGGGCACCGGCGGGGCGTAGGCCGAGCCGTCCTCGGCGCGGGCGGGGTGCAGCAGGTAGTGCGGCTGCGCCGGCCGGGCGATCACCGCGAACTCGCGCGCCAGGCGGTGCAGGCCGTCGCGGAGCTGCGGCCCGTTCACGGCGAGGCCGTGGCCGGACAACAGCAGGTCCGGCTCGAGGGCGGCGAGCGTCGCGGCGGAGCGGTGCGCCGCCGCCCAGTCCTGGGTGTAGTACATCGGCGGCCCGTGCAGCTCGACGCGCGCGGCCAGCACCGCGTAGGCGGATTCCTGGGCCGTGGTGATGACCGCGTCCGCGGCCAGCAGGGTGCGGTCGGACTCGCGCCACAGCGACACGTGGCCGACGGAATGGCCCGGGGTGTGGATCCAGCGCCAGCCGTCCAGGTGCGGCACCGTGCCGTCGGCGGCCAGCGCCTGCAGCCGGCTGCCGAGCGACACCGGCCCGCGCGGGTAGAGCGGGGAGATGCGCGACATCAGGCCGCCGCCGATGTGGGGGTCCGGCGGCGGGTACGACGCGCTGCCGTCGAGGTAGGGGTGCTCCAGGCGGTGCGCGTAGACCGGCACGTCCCAGCGTTCGGCCAGCGCCAGGACGGCGCCGGCGTGGTCGAAATGCGCGTGCGTCAGCACGATCGCCGCCGGGCGCGACACCCCGAACCGGTGCACCGCGGCGGCCTGGATCTCGGTCTCCGAGTCCGGCAGCCCGGCGTCGACCAGCACCCAGCCGCGATCCGGCGCACCGGCCGGGCCGAGAAACGCGACGTTGACCAGGGTGAGGCGGCGGTAGGCCAGGTCCGGCCGCAGCTCGACCACGCCGCTGCCGGTGTCGGTTCCCGTCACGCTGTCCGGGTCGAGCGGGATCTGCTGGGCCATCGGGCGCTCCATGGCGGGTGTGCCGCCGCAGGGGAGGACTGGTGGATCCCACACGCGACGCGGGGACGGGGGTTCCCGTTCCGGCGTCCGGTGGAGCGCACCTGGATCATAGTTCCAGCGCGATCCGGCTGATCTCGAACCCGCGCAGGCGGGTGTCGGCGTCGAGCTGGTGCAGCAGCGGCATGGCCGCGTCGAGCGACAGCGTCACGTCCAGGGGTTGCGCGGGAACGGCGGGCGGGCAGCGGAGCGTCAGCACCAGCCGGCGCGTCCCGGCGCCGGCGATCGCCACCGTCTGGTCCAGGCAGCCTGGGGCCGAGACGCGCAGGTGACGCGGCCCGGATCCCGGCGGGAACAGCTCGGACCAGAAGGCGGCGTCGAGTTGGAGGCGGGTCTGGTTGGTGCGGGCCAGCAGGACGTGGCTTTGCGGCCGCACCCAGGCCCAGCCGCCGTCCGAGGGATACCAGCCGCCGCCATGCGGGAGGCGCCCAATGCGGGCGTCGAAGCCCGCCGCCAGCGGCGACGGGTCGCGGGCCGGCCGCTCGGGATCGAGCGACACGATCCGGTAGATTGCAGCCTCCGGCGTTTCGAGCAGCGGCACGAGGGTGGCCTCCGACCGGACCTGGAGCAGGTCGGCCTGCCCGATCTCGCGCATCGCCCGGTCGACCAGGAGGAACTTGCGCGGCAGGGCATTGACCCGCTCCGCCGGCCAGCGGTCGAGGTTCATCACCGTCCGCCCGGAAAACAGGGACAGCACCGGCGCCTGCCACCAGCCCACGCCGAACAGCACCGCGTCGGCCGGCAGGCTGCGGATCAGCGCGACCGCGCGCCGGACCTGGACAGACTGCGCGGCCGGATCCTGGTTCCACAGGGCGCGCAGCCCGGTGCCGAGCAGCCCCAGCTGCGGCACCAGCACCAGCACGGCCAGGAGCGCGCGCGCGGGAGCCGGCCGGCCGGGCAGCAGGAGGGCGACCAGGCAGGTCTGCAGCAGCAGGCCCGGCAGGGCGCGGCGCAGCCAGGCCATGCCGGTCGGGACCAGCATCAGCCACCAGGCGAGGACGGCCAGGGCGGAGGCTCTCCGGAAGATCGTGCGTCTCATGGGCGG
>CAXTOD010000231.1:0-4758 GCA_964245705.1 uncultured Acetobacteraceae bacterium | reverse complement strand
CCCCCGTTCCACCTTCAGGTCATAGCTCAACCCGCCACCAGACCCAACTGACCTTAAACAACAAACAGGTCCCAGCCACCCGCAAAACCCGACCACCCCGACCGCCGACCTCGTCCGGTGCATGGACTACGTTGCTGGCACAAGAACCGGGTCTTGCCCTGCCAATGGGCATACCGGACAACGGGACCCGGAAGTGGCGGGGTGACGATGATCCGACCAAGACAGGCTCGGCCGGGCCGTCCGGTCGTGCCCGAGGGAGCCGCCGGCAACCGCGGCATCGGACGCGGCGATGCCTGAGGGCGTCTACGACGTGGCGCGGGGCCTGCCCGGCGTGGCGCTGCTGCTGGCTCTGGGCGTCGCGTTCTCGACGAACCGGCGCCGCATCTCCCCCCGCACCGTCCTGGCGGCGCTCGCCTGCCAGTTCCTGCTCGGCACCCTGGTCCTGTTCGTGCCGGCTGGCCGCTGGGCGCTGGCGACCGCGTCCGACGCGGTGAACGCCGTCCTCGGCTACGGCAACCAGGGCATCGGCTTCCTGTTCGGCGGCCTGGTCGGCCCACGCATGGCCCAACTTTTCCCCGACGGCGGCTACGTGGTGGCACTCCGCGTGCTGCCGCAGATCGTCTACATCTCGGCGTTGATCGCGGTGCTCTACCATTTCGGCATCATGCAGGGGCTGGCGCGCGTGCTCGGCGGGGCGCTGCGGTTCCTGATCGGCACCAGCCGGATCGAGAGCTTCTCCGCCGTCAGCACGATCGTGCTCGGGCAGAGCGAGATGCCGGTGGCGCTCAAGCCCTACGTGTCGTCGCTGACCCGCGCCGAGCTGTTCGCGCTGATGTCGAGCGGCACCGCGTCCATCGCCGGCTCCGTGCTGGCCGGCTATGCCGGGCTCGGCGTGCCGATGCCCTACCTGCTGGCCGCGTCCGTGATGGCGATCCCGGGCGGCCTGCTGTTCGCCAAGCTGCTGGTGCCGAGCACGGAGCCCAGCCGCGTCACCAGGCTCGACGTGTCGTTCGACGGCAGGCGGGCCGCCAACGTGTTCGAGGCGATCTCGTCCGGGACCGGCAACGGCGTGCAGCTCGCGGTGGCGGTGGGCTCCATGCTGATCGCGTTCATCGGGCTGATCGCCTGCCTGGACGGGCTGGTCGGGCTGGTCGGCGGCTGGTTCGGCCGTCCCGGGCTGTCGATGGAGGCGATCATGGGCACGGCGCTGGCGCCTCTCGCCTGGTGCATCGGCGTCCCGTGGCCGGACTGCCGGCTGGCCGGCGGCATCATCGGCCAGAAGCTGGTGTTCAACGAGTTCATCGCCTACGTGCACCTGTCGCCGATGATCCGCGCGCACGTCCTGGCGCCGCACGTGCTGGCGATCCTGTGCTTCGCGCTGTGCGGCTTCGCGAACTTCGCCTCCATCGGCATCCTGCTCGCCAGCTACGGCGTGGTGGCCCCGGAACGACGCAGCGAGGTCGCTCGGCTGGGCCTGCGCGCGGTGCTGGCCGGCACCCTGTCCAACCTGATGAGCGCCACCATCGCCGGCATGTTCGTCCGGTGAGGCTGGGGGCGGCGCCCGATCGCCGCCCTGAACCAGCCTGATCCCGCCTTGGCGCCGCAGTTCCGGCCGTCCCGGCAGGTCGAGCCTGGATGCTCCCCGACCGGACCGGGAGGCCAGGATGCCCCGCATGCCGCCGTTGCCCGAGCCGAGCACGCGGACCGGGCCAACGGCACAGATGCCCCGGAGCCCGACCTGCCACCGCGGGTCCCGCCCACGGTCACCCCGGATGCCGAGGTCGCGCGACAGGTTGCCCTGTCGCCACCACGCCGCCCTCGTCCAGGCCCACACCCAGCGCCACGGCGCCGACCTCTTCACCGCGGCGCCATCCGTGGCCCCGAGTGCGTCCCGGCCGCTTCCGCCCGCGGGGAAGCGGCACCGGTGCATGGCGGTGCGACCGGCCGCTATCGTCCCCGGTCCAGCAGGCCGATCACCTCGTGCAGGCTGCGCACGATCCGGTGCGCCTTTTCGTGCATCTCCTCCGTCGGCTGCAGCAGGTCCGGCACCATGACGACCCGCATCCCGGCCGCATGCGCTGCGCGCACGCCGGTATGGGAGTCCTCCAGCGCCAGGCAGGCCGACGGGGGCACCCCGAGGGCCGCCGCGGCGGTCAGGTAGGGTTCGGGGTCCGGCTTGCCGCGGGACACGTCGTCCCGGGTGACGATCCGGTCGAAGCGCCGGTGGATCCCGGCCTGTTCCAGATGGTGCAGGGCCCGACGTCGTCCCGACGAGGTGGCGACCGCCCGGCGCAGCCCGCGCTGGTCGAGCACGTCGAGCAGGGCCGCCACGCCGTCCTTCAGCGCCAGCCGTCCCGACGCGACCAGTGCGTCCAGATGCCGGCCGTGCAGCGCGAAGTACCGGTCAAGCGGGAACCCGTCGCCGTAGCGCTCGCGGATCATGGCCCGGCACAGGTCGACCGAGCTGCCGATCATGCCGCGGCAGAATGAGGACGGCATCTCGAAGCCGAGCGCGGCGCCGGCGGTTTCCAGCGCCTCCATCGACAGCGTCTCCGAATCCAGGAGCAGCCCGTCCATGTCGAAGATCACCGCCTCGATCGGCGATGCGGGAAGGGAAGCGCTCACCGTGCTGGTCTCCTGGCCGGAACCGCGGTTGAGGCACGCCGCCCGGAACAGCAGAAACCCGCCGCCTCCGGCCACCCGTCAAGACCCCGGCGTGTCCCGTCCCGGCATCTGCTCGTCCGTGCCGCCATGCAGCCCGTAGATCCGGTAGGTGTCGATGGCCCGGGCGCTCGGGTACTGGTCCGTCATCTGCCCGGACTGGTTGAAGTACTCGGTCACGACGATGCCGAGCGCCGGGTCGATCACCGGCTGCGGGTTCAGCAACCGGGCCGGGACCTGCGGCGCCGCCACCGGCGCGGCCGCGACGCGCTCCACCGGCACCGCTGGCGCAACGCCCGCGACAGGCGTGATTCGCATGGCCCTCCTCCCAACTCCCGTTCCCTCGCAGCAAACGATCCGAACCTTAACAAACTGATAACGAGTCAACCTTTCCCCATCAAACCGCGCTGACCACCACGTCCGCACGATCGCGCGTCGCGTCGATCAGCCGGGAATTGGGCGCGTCGGTGGCAGCGATCCACGCCAGCGCCGCATCCCGGCTGCGCCCGAACGCCATGTGCCGTGCCAGCAGCCAGTCCTGACGCAGGGGCTCGGGCGTGGTGACGAACCAGGTCTCGTCGAGCAGCCCACGCACCGGCGCCCAGGCCCCGTCCAGCAGCAGGTAGTTGCCTTCCGTCACGACCAGCCGCACCTCCGGCAGCACCGGGATCGACCCGGCCACCGGCTCCTCGATCTCACGACGGAAGGCCGGCGCGTAGACGATCTCGTCCGGTGCCTGGTCGCGCAGACGACGCAGCAGCGCCACGTAGCCGGCGGCATCGAAGGTGTCCGGCGCGCCCTTGCGGCCGGCCCGGCCCAGGCGCAGGAGCTCGACCTGCGCCAGGTGGTACCCGTCCATCGGCACCAGCGCGGCGGACGGCCCGAGCCGCGCCACCAGCTGCGCCGCCAGCGTCGACTTGCCGCTGCCGGGCGGTCCCGCCAGCCCGAGCAGTCGGCGTCCGCCCGAGGCCAGCAGGGCCCGGGCGCGGTCGAGCAGCGGGACGGGAAGGGGAGACGGATCGGACATCGCGGCTGGATCAGGAGGCCCGGCCGGTTCGCGATCGTCAAGCCGTCGCGACGGCACGTGCGACCGCATGTCCGACCGAGAAGTTGAAGGCGACGGAGATCCTGGTGCCGGCACCCGCATAGGGCGTCACCGAGTGGATCAGCCAGGACGGGAACAGCACCATGGTCCCGGCCTGCGGCGTCACGCGTTCGCCCTCGCCGTCGCCGTGGGTGGCCGCGATGGCGCAACGCAGCTGTGGCGCCACCATCGTCGGCAGGATGCCCCGCGGATCCGCCAGCTCCAGCATCCCGCCACGTGCCGGTTCGTCGGCCACGCCGCCATCGTCCACCCAGTAGATGCCGGACCAGTAGGCGCCCGGATGCGCGTGCGCGCGGTTGGCGTGGCCGGTCCGGTTGACGTTGGCCCAGGCGGTCACGACCCAGCCGACCTGCGCCGGGACCAGCGCATCGCCGCGCCGCATCACCGTCATGTGCCCGACCAGCGCGCGCGCCGCCTCCAGCACCGCGTGCCCGGCCGCTCCGCACCAGGAGCCGAACTCGGCCGAGTGCCAGCCGCCCTGGTTGCTGACG
This sequence comes from uncultured Acetobacteraceae bacterium, assembly GCA_964245705.1. Taxonomy (GTDB): domain Bacteria; phylum Pseudomonadota; class Alphaproteobacteria; order Acetobacterales; family Acetobacteraceae; genus Lichenicola. Next base: position 501 of record CAXTOD010000231.1, on the reverse strand, counting down.
GCCACGCCGCGCTCCACCCGTTCTCGCGCCAGGATCGTCGCCGCAAGCTCGGCGTCGAGCGCCCGATGCCCTGCCAGCCGGCCGCTGATGAGCGGCGTCGGAAACATCCCCTTGGCGGCAACGGTGCCGGCCGCTTCCGCCGCGCTGCCTCATTCCGGCCCCAGCGGCCGCCCCAGCAACTGCGCCCGGGCCTGCCCAAGCCCGATCCTGCCGGTCAGCAGCGCCGCCACCATGTCGATGATCGGCACCGCGACGCCGGCCGCCGCCGCCCGCGTCGCCAGGGCGGGCGCCGTGTCCACCCCTTCCGCCACCGTGGTCCGGCCGGCCAGCACCTCCGCCAGCGCCTGACCCGCCCCGAGTGCTGCGCCAAGGCTGGTGTTGCGGGACGCGGCCCCGGTGCAGGTCAGCAGCAGGTCGCCCACGCCGGACAGCCCGCTTGCGGTGGCCGCACGCCCGCCCAGCGCCACGAGTCGACGTAGAATTTGAGCGCGACGAAGGTTT
>CAXTOD010000230.1:0-4783 GCA_964245705.1 uncultured Acetobacteraceae bacterium | reverse complement strand
CCGCGGTGGCGGACACCGTGGTGCTGGAGCCGGGGGAACGCGCGCTGGTGCCGACCGGGCTCGCGGTGGCGCTGCCGCCCGGGCACGAGCTGCAGATCCGCCCCCGCTCGGGCCTCGCGCTGCGCCACGGCATCACGCTGCCGAACGCGCCCGGCACGATCGACGAGGACTACCGCGGCGAGCTCCAGGTCATCGTCATGAACGCGGGCGAGGCGCCGTTCACGATCGAGCGCGGGATGCGGATTGCCCAGGCGGTGCTGTCGCCGGTGCTCCGGGCGGAATGGAGCGAGGTGGAAACGCTGGACGACACGGTGCGCGCGCAAGGCGGCTTCGGCAGCACCGGATCCGGCGCAGGCCGTTGCGCAACCATCACGAAAGCCCCGTCTGGCGACGCATCCTGAGGTAGGGTAAAGCCGGCCTGCGACGACCGGGAACGCCGACCGAGGGGGGCTCCATGCTGCTGCCGATGCGCCTTGCCGCCTTGCGCGTCCCTGCCAACGCTTCCGTCGAGACCCGGCCCAACCTGTTCGACTTCGTCGCCATCCTGGTGATGCTGGGCCTGGCCCTGGCGATCGGCAGCATCGCCCGGCACACGCTGGCCCCGCTCTCCGCCCCGGGCGCCAACGAGATCCACCTCCAGGCCGCCTACCTGCCGGGCTACGCGGTGCGCACCACGCTGCGCATGTTTGCGGCCCTGGCCCTGTCGCTGCTGTTCGCGTTCTCCTATCCGGTCTGGGCGGCGAAGAGCAGGCGGGCCGGCGCGATCCTGATCCCGATCCTCGACATCCTGCAGTCGGTGCCGATCCTGGGGTTCCTGACCTTCACCGTGGTGTTCTTCATGGGCCTGTTCCCGGGCCGGGTGCTGGGCGCCGAGCTCGCGGTGATCTTCACCATCTTCACCGGCCAGGCCTGGAACATGGCGTTCAGCATGTACCAGTCGCTGAAGACGGTGCCGGCCGACCTGGAGGAGGTGTCGCGCGGCTTCGGCCTGTCCGCCTGGCAGCGCTTCTGGCGGCTCGAGGTGCCCTACGCCATGCCGGGCCTGGTGTGGAACGCCATGATGTCCATGTCCGGCGGGTGGTTCATGCTGGTGGCGGCGGAAGCCTTCACCGTCGGCGGCACCACCGTCACCCTGCCCGGCATCGGCTCGTTCATCTCGGCCGCGATCCGGCACCGGAACATGGCCGCGGTGTTCGAGGCGATCCTGACCATGCTGGTGGTGATCCTGCTCTACGACCAGCTGCTGTTCCGGCCGCTCGTCGCCTGGTCGGCGCGGTTCCGCTTCGAGACCACCGCCGGCGCCGTGGCGGAGGATCCCTGGATGCTGGCCCTGCTGCGCCGCACCCGCCTGCTGAACCGCGCCAGCCGGCTGTTCGGCGACATGCTGACCGCGATCGGCGGCCTGCCGCTCGGGCCGCGCCCGTCGGCGCTGCGCCGCAACCTGGTGCCCAAGCGGCTCGGCGACGGGATCTGGTTCACCCTTCTGGTGCTGACCGCCCTGGTCGCGGCATGGCAGGTGACGCTATATGCCCGCGCCAACTTCAGCCCGGCCGAGATCGGCCACGTGCTGCTGCTCGGCGTCTACACCCTGATCCGCGTGGTGCTGATGATCGTGCTGGCAACCGTGGTCTGGGTGCCGATCGGCGTCTGGCTCGGCCTGCGCCCGGTCTGGGCGCGCCGGGCGCAGCCGGTGGCGCAGTTCATGGCCGCGTTCCCGGCCAACCTGTTCTACCCGATCTTCGTGATCGCGATCGTGCACTACCACCTGAGCAGCGACGTATGGCTGACGCCGCTGATGATCCTGGGCACGCAATGGTACATCCTGTTCAACGTGATCGCCGGCACCGCGGCCTTTCCCGGGGACCTGCTGGAAGCGGCGCGCAACTTCCAGATCGGCGGCTGGCGCTGGTGGCTGCGCGTGATGCTGCCGGGGATCTTCCCGTACTACGTCACCGGCGCGCTGACCGCCTCGGGCGGCGCCTGGAACGCCGCCATCGTGTCCGAGATCGCCAGTTGGGGCAGCACCACCCTGACCGCGTCCGGGCTCGGCAGCTACATCACGCAGGCGACCAATGCCGGGGCCACCGCGCGGGTGGCGCTCGGCGTGGTGGTGATGTCCCTGTTCGTGGTGGTGTTCAACCGGCTGGTCTGGCGCCCGATGTACGCCTTCTCCGCCCGCCGCCTGACCTTCTCCTGACGCCGTGACGACGGACAGCACCCTGCGGATCGCCGCGGCGACGCCCCCGGACAGCCCCGCCGACGCGACCGGCGAGCTGATCCGCATACGCAACTGCCGCCAGTCCTACCACAAGGAAAGCAGCGCCGACCTGGTGGTGCTGGACGACGTCGACCTCACCCTGACGGCGGGCGAGATCGTCGGCCTGCTGGGCCGCTCCGGCTCCGGCAAGTCCACCCTGCTGCGGATCGCGTCCGGCCTGCTCCGCCCGACCTCCGGCGAGGTGACCTGGCGGGGCGTGCCGCTGCGCGGGCCGGCACCCGGCGTCGCCATGGTGTTCCAAAGCTTCGCCCTGTTCCCATGGCTCACCGTGCAGGCCAACGTCGAGCTGGGCCTGGAGGCCAAGGGGGTGCAGCGCGCCGAACGCGAGCGCCTGGCCGAGGAGGCAATCGACCTGATCGGCCTCGGCGGCTACGAGAACGCGTATCCGAAGGAGCTGTCCGGAGGCATGCGCCAGCGCGTGGGCCTGGCCCGCGCCCTGGTGGTGCATCCCGACCTGCTGCTGATGGACGAGCCGTTCTCGGCGCTGGACGTGCTGACCGCGGAGAACCTGCGTACCGACCTGATCGAGCTCTGGTCGGAAAAGAAGCTGCCGGTGAAGGCGGTGCTGATCGTCACCCACAACATCGAGGAAAGCGTGCTGATGTGCGACCGCATCCTCGTGTTCTCGTCCAACCCGGGCCGCGTCGCGCACGAGCTGCGTGTGCCGTTCCCGCACCCGCGCAACCGGCACGATCCCGCCTTCCGCCTGTTCGTGGACCGCATCTACGGGCTGATGACGCGCCGGGAAACGCCGACGGTCGACGCCGCCGCGGCCAAGCCGGGCTCGGCCCTCAACCAGGCGCTGCCCGAGCTGCCGATGAACCTGATGGCCGGCCTGATGGAAACCCTGGCCGAGCAGCCGTATCGCGGCCGCGCCGACCTGCCGCTGCTGGCGGGCTCGCTGCAGCTGGAGCTGGACGACCTGCTGCCGCTGGGCGAAAGCCTGCAGATGCTCAAGTTCGCCGAGCTGGAGGAAGGCGACATCCGCCTCACCGCCGAGGGCCTGCGCTTCGTCCAGGGCGAGCTGGACGAGCGCAAGCGGATCCTGGGCGCCAGCCTGATGAAAAACCTGGCGGTGGTGCCGGCAATCCGGCAGGTGCTGGACGAGCGCTGGAACCACCGCGCCCGCGCCGAGCGGTTCCGCGACGAGCTGGAAGACCATATGTCGCCGGACTACGCGCGGCGGACCCTGCAGACGGTGATCGGCTGGGCCCGCTACGCCGAGCTGTTCGACTTCGACGAGGAAGCCGACCAGTTCTTCCTCGACGAGGACGACGACTGAGGACGCAGGCTCAGCCGGCGCGCCGGCCCGCGTCCGCGCGGCGCAGCCGGTCGGCGAACTGCTTGCGGAACTTGGCCACCTTGGGCGCGATCACCACGCGGCAGTAGCCGGCACCCGGGTGCAGGGCGAAGTAGTCGTGGTGCTCGGCCTCGGCCGGGTAGAACGCCGGCAGCGGCGCGAGCTCGGTCACGATCGGCCCATCCCAGATCCCGGCCGACGCGATCTCCTGCATCACCGCCCCCGCGGTGTCGCGCTCCGCGTCGGAGCCGGTGAAGATCACCGACCGGTACTGGGTGCCCACGTCCGCCCCCTGCCGGTTCGGCGTGGTCGGGTCGTGGATGGTGAAGAACACCCGGAGCAGGTCGGCATAGGACAGCACGGACGGGTCGTAGCTGACGCGCACCACCTCGGCATGGCCGGTGCGGCCGGAACAGACCTGCTCGTAGGAGGGCGAGACGGTGCTGCCGCCGGCATAGCCGGACAGCACGCCGGACACTCCCTCCAGGTCCTTGAACACCGCTTCCAGGCACCAGAAGCAGCCGCCGCCGAGCACGGCGACGGAGGTCGCAGCGCCGGCCGCGGGCGCGGCCGTGCCTGCTGCGGGGATCGGATGGTCGGACATGTCGTCGCCTTTCTTGGTTTCGGGTGGTGAACGGCCTGGACCGTTCGGCGCGGAATAGCGAAGCTGGAGATGGCGACGCGTTGCGCGGGCGAACACCCCCCGGGCGTGGAGGATCGGGCGCGCCGCGTCCTGCAACCGCGTCGGGAATCCGACGATCTGGCTGCAGCGGCGCGCCGCCAAGACAGGAGGGAACGAAGCATGTCCGGAAACCCGCTCGAAGAGGATCCCGCACGGGAAGCGCGCATCAAGGAGCGCGCCTACCACCTGTGGGAAGCCGATGGCGGTCCGCACGGGCGGCACGACGAGTACTGGGAACGGGCCAGCGAGCTGGTGAGGATGGAGGAGGCCGGCCTGCCGGGCCAGCTGCCGAACCCGGCCTCCCTGCCCGGCGCCGACCCGTCGCTGACCGAGCCGGTCGAGGAAGCGTCCATCCAGGAGAACCTGGGCGAGTTCCCGGACCGGTTCGCGGACCAGGGCGAAAGCCAGCCGACGCCGAAGGCGAGGCGGGCGGCCCGTGCCAAGGCGGCCGAGGACGGCCCCCCAACCGGCGCCGCCGGCCGCGACAAGCCGACCGCCGGCGCGAAGCCGGCGCCGACCGCCA
>CAXTOD010000229.1:0-4790 GCA_964245705.1 uncultured Acetobacteraceae bacterium | reverse complement strand
GGCCGTTGAGCGCGGAGACGCCCATCCCACACCTCGGAACGCTGACCGCGCGGCGCGACGGTCCGGCGCCCGTCAGCCGGCCTGCAGGCAGGACGCCACCAGGGCGTCGAACGCGGGGTCTGGCCGCATCGGGTCGGCCGCCGGAAGCCCCGTCGCCGCGGACGCTTCCCGCAGCACCCGCTGCCGTTCGCCGTCATCGAGATGCGCCGTGTTGAGGCTGATCCCGGCGCAGCGGATCGACGGGTTGGTGCGCCGTCCGAGGCGCAGCGTCAGGTCGATCGTGTCCTCCAGGCTCGGGACGGCATAGTCCGGCAGCCCCTGGATGGTCGTGCGGCCCGGCAGGTGGCAGACCACCACGACGTCCGGCTGGCTGCCGTGCAGCAGGCCCAGCGAGACCGCGGCGTAGGCCGGGTGGAACAGCGAGCCCTGGCCCTCGATGACGTCCCAGTGGTCCGGTGCGGCGTCCGGGCTGAGCAGCTCGGCGGCACCGGCCTCGAAGTCCGCCACCACCGCGTCCATCGGGATGCCGCGGCCGGAGATCATGATGCCGGTCTGGCCGGTGGCACGGAACTCCGCATCCACTCCGCGCGCCGACAACCCGCGCGACAAGGCCAGCGCCGTGTACTTCTTGCCGAGCGCGCAGTCGGTGCCCACCGTCAGCAGACGCATGCCCGACCGCTTGCGCCCGGTCGCGACGGGAATGCCGGCGGGCGGGACGCGCACGTCGATCAGCCGCCGGCCGTGCAGCGCGGCCGCTTCCCGCAGTGCTGGGATCCTGCCCAGCGGGTCGTGCATTCCGCTGACGATGTCGAGGCCGCAGGCAAGCGCGTCGGCCAGCGCTTCGATCCAGCTGGGCAGGATCGTCCCGCCGTAGTTCGCGACGCCGATGACGAGGGAGCGTGCCCCTTTCGCATGGGCCTCGGCAGGCGACATCGCGGGCAGGCCGGTGCTCACGGTGCTGCCGGACAGGGCGAACTCGCCGACGCAAAGGTTTGGCGCCCAGTCGCGCAGGCCGAACGCGGTCTTGGCGTATCCTGCCTCGCGTGCGTCGCCCAGGAACAGGAGGTAGGGCTGCGGAAGGTCCGGCACGGGCGGTTCAGCCCTAGAACTTGACGCGGCCGACCAGGCCGATCGTGCGCGGCTGGATGAACGACGCCTGCCCGGTCTCACCGGCGCCGCCGCTGTTGCCGTAGAAGGTGATGCCGCGCTCGTCGCTGATGTTGGTGACGAAGGCTTCCAGGCTGTAGCGCTTGTTCTCGACCCCGCCGCGGATGTCGCCGGTGTTGTAGCTGGGCAGCAGGACGTGCGACTCCGCGACCGTCGTGGTCGGCGAGAAGTCGGTGTAGCGCTCGCCGACGAAGCTCCAGGTGCCGGACACGTAGGCGTTGTAGTCGCGGTACACCCGCCACCTGTACTCCGCCGTCACGCTGGCGCTGATGTTGGGCACGTAGGGCAGGAAGTCGCCTTCCGCGCCGCCGATGCCGGGCGCGTCCGCCGTCAGGCGGGTGTCGGTGTAGTCGCCGACGGCGCTCAGGGTCAGGCCGTGCAGCGGCACCCAGTTGATGCTCCACTCCACGCCCTTGCTGACCGCGCTGGCGGCGTTGCCGTTCAGGGTGAAGGGGCCTTCCGGGGTGTCGATGATCGAGGGCACCTGCACGTTCAGCCAGTCGATGTAGTAGCCGGTGATGTCGATCGCGACCGTCTTGTTGAACAGGTCCTGGCGTATCCCGACCTCGTAGTTCACCGTCCTGTCCGGGCCGTAGGACGGGATGCTGGTGATGCCGGCCACGGCGATGTTGGGGCCGCCGGGGCGGTAGCCGGTCGCGAGGCGGCCGTAGATCAGGGTGTTGTCGCTCAGGCGCCAGCGCGGCGCGATGGAGTAGAGCGCGTCGTGGTCGTTGGAGGTGAGCGTGGGCGTGACGCTGCTGGGTCCGTACAGGATGCAGCAGAACTGGCTGGTCTGCGAATGCTGCGCGGTGCCCTCGAAGCGTCCGCCCAGCGCCACGTCGAACGACGGTAGGAAGTGGTAGTCCACCTGCCCGAACACCGCCCATTCCGAAAGCTGGCCGAACAGGTCCAGGCCGCCGGTCGGGGGCGCCAGGACCGTGCCGGGCTGGGACGCGGCGCGGGTATCCAGGAACTGCAGGAACGCCACGCTCTCGTGGGTGTAGAAGGCGCCGCCGAGCCAGTCGAAGCCGTGCCCGAACAGGGTCGATCCCGGCTGGGACGACAGTCTCACTTCCTGGTTGAACTTGTCGGTGTTGGAGTTCTGGCGCTCGTCGATGACGCCCGGACCGACGCCGTACAGGCTCCCGAGGAACGTCCCGTAGGTCAAGCCTGCCGCAAGGTTGGTATCGGTGGCGTCGAAGAGGTTCGTGAAGTTGTTGTAGGCGTAGCTGGTGATGGAGGTCAGGCTGGCCCAGTGCAGGTCGTAGTCGACGTTGGCGTAGTAGACGGCCGATTCGTTCTGGCTCGAGTTCGGCAGGATGGTCGCGTTGCGCAGGCCGTCCAGGATGTCGAGCTGGTTCGCAGGCGGCGTTTGCGGCGTCAGGGCCGCGCCGACCACCTGGACGAAGTCGGCGTTGTCGCTCAGCAGCGTTTGCCGCTGGGCGGTGAGGCGCACGGTGAGGTCGGGGATCGGCTGCACCAGGATCGACGCCCGCCAGCCATATTGCTGGGCGGTGTTGGTGTTGCTCTGCCCGGTGTCGGGATTGTCTATGTAGCCGGGGGTCCACTCGTTCCAGGCGCTCAGGCGGATGGCTGCCTTGCCGTTCCAGAACGGGACGTTGACGAAGCCCTTGGTCGAGCCGCCGATGCCCCCGGCGGTCGCCCCGTCGACGCCGGCTTCCAGCGCGCCGGAGTACCTGGTGACGTCGGGGATGTTGGTCACGTACTTTATGAGGCCGCCTTCCGCCGTTGCCCCGTACAGCGTGCTCTGCGGCCCGCGCAGCACCTCGATCCTTTGCAGGTCGTAGGTGTCGAAGTTGGGGGTGTTGATGGCCGCATTGTTCTGGGCGCCGGCCGGGTTGGTCGGCACGTCGTCGAACACCGATCCGGCCGTGGTGCCGGAGCCGCCGGCGTTCAGGCCGCGAAGCACGATGCGGACGGCGGTCTTGTCCGCTGCCTCGAGCGACAGCCCGGGCACCTGCGACACCAGGTCCTGCAGCCTGACTTCCTGCTTGCGGTCCAGCTCCTGGCCCGAGATCGCGGTGACGCTGTTCGCTACGTTGCGCTGCAGCTCGCGCCGCTTGTTCGCGGTCACGACGATCGACTCGATGCCGCCCTCGTTGCGGGCCTTCTCGACCGGCTTGCTGGGGGGCGCCGCGGGAGGCGCCACGCTGTTGGAGGCCGCCGTCGTCTGGGAGGGCGGGGTCTGCGCCACCGCCGGCGTCACGATCAGCGACAATGCGGCAGCGGCGGCGCGTGACGCGGAACATGACGATCGCATGGTGTCCCCAATCGCCCGCCCCGGGGCTGCCCGCTTCACTCTGCCAAGACGCTATTATCCCGAGTGGGATAACGTCAACTTGATTCGTTGCGCTGGAAGCAGCTCCTGGCGGCCCCGTCCGGGACCGGCGACCGGCTGCCGGGCTCGGCAGCCGGCCGGCGGCGCGGCGTTGCGGGATCCCGGCGTTCCGGGAGAAGGCGAGGGGCCTGCTTCCCCACCCCGGGAGGAAGCCGGCGGCGTGCGCTAGCGACGCGTCCTTTTCTGCCTTGCGGCAGGCGCCGGAGGCGCCGGCGCGTCCGGCGCCTGGCGTGAAGCGTTGTCCAGCAGCTCCTCCTGCGTCGTCGAGCACACGCAAAGCGCCAACGCGTCGTCGCATCCGGCCGACAGGACGTAGGCGTGCCCCATCCGGCTGTCGATGTAGACGGACTCTCCCGCCGACAGCGTCGTCGTGTCGTAGAACTCCGTGTGGACGTCGATCCGGCCCTGGAGGACGTAGAGGAACTCCTGGCCATCGTGCCTGATCATGTCTCCGAACTCGGCAAGCGAGCGCGCCTTCACCCGCGAAACGATCGGGATCATGTCCTTCTGCCGCAGCTCCGGCGACAGGTAGTAGTAGTCGTAGTTCGGTGTCGCCACGGACAACGCGGTCGACAGGGTGGCGATGCTGCGACGGCTGTTCGCGACCACAGGAGCGGACCCTTCCGGCTCGGCGAACAGGTCGGCCATGCGCACGTTGAGCCGGTCGCTGACCACCTGCAGCTTGTCGTAAGTCAAGGTGAGCCGGTCGTGCTCGACCTTCGCCAGGGTCGAGAACGGGATGCCCGTGATCGCGCTCATCTGCTTCAGCGTCAATCCGTGGCGGTTCCTCAAGGCCCGCATCAGCGAGCCGAGGGTGGGTGCGGGAGCAGGGCTCATCTTGTCCGGATCCGCAACACCGGCACTCCTTGTCAGGCAGGTTGCATGGAGGCATACAGCCTGGGGTCGATGTCAAGCAGCAACAATCCCACCCAGGATACGTCCGGCGACGAACTGCTGAATTCGTTGGGGAAAATGCCGAACGGTGTTGGCGAGGGCGGCGGCCTGCGCCCGGACAGGGGCCGTCGTTGCCGCGCGGTCTCGAATTGATTGACTAGTTCTCCGGTTGGGATACCGTGATCCTCACAAGAGCGGTCTCCGGGCGATCGGGGAGACGACGAGCGCTTCCCGTGACGCATCGGAGCAGCTGATGGACTTGCGACGGATACTCCTTCCCTTGTCCCTTGCCTGGCTCGCGGCCGCAGCGCCCGGGCCGACCGCCGACAAGCTGGCTCCGCTGAGCGCGCCGACACCGGCCGTGCCGGCG
>CAXTOD010000228.1:0-4807 GCA_964245705.1 uncultured Acetobacteraceae bacterium | reverse complement strand
TCCAGCTGCGAGTCGGGGAAGAAGAAGATCCGCCGTCCCGCCAGGGTCGCCCGCACGGCGCTGGCCCGGTGGCGGCGCGCAGTCGGGCCGGCGCCACCTGGAAGTGCCGGCCGGCTGCCTCCAGCCACAGCGTGGTGCCCTCGGCGCCGAGCGGGAAGGGGGCGGTGATCCGGGTGCAGCCGCGCTCCTCCAGCGCCCGCGCGGTGGCATGAAGGAACGGCTGCGCCAGCAGGAACGCGGTTCCCGGGCCCACCGGCGGCAGGTCCGCGGCCCGGGTCGGCGGCAGGAACCGCACGGTGTCGATCCCCATCGACTCGAACAGGCGGCGGAACTGCGCCTCGACGACGTCTGCCAGCACGCCCACCACCAGCAGCGCCGGCGCGTCACCGGGTGCCGCCGGCAGCTCCGGCACCAGCGCTTCCAGGCAGCGGTCCTCGCCGTCGGTGAAGGTGGTCTCGATGCCGCTGCCCGAATAGTTCAGTACCCGCACGTCGGGGGCGAAGCGGCGCGACAGCCGGGCCGCCGCGCGGGACAGGTCGAGCTTGATGACCTCGGACGGGCAGGAGCCGACCAGGAACAGCAGCCGGATGTCCGGACGCCGCGCCAGCAGGCGGTCCACCACCCCGTCGAGCTCGTCGTTCGGGTCCGCCCGGCCGGCAAGGTCGCGCTCCTCGATGATGGCGGTGGCGAAGCGCGGCTCGGCGAAGATCATGACGCCGGCCGCCGACTGCAGCAGGTGCGCGCAGGTGCGCGAGCCGACCACCAGGAAGAAGGCGTCCTGGATGCGCCGGTGCAGCCACACGATCCCGGTCAGGCCGCAGAACACCGCGCGCTGGCCCTGCTCGCGCAGCACCGGCGCCGGCATCCGGTCCAGATGGTCCCTTTCAGGCAGCGCGCTCATTCGGCGAGGCCGGCCAGCACCGGGCGGCGCCGGATCGCGGCGTCCTGCCGCGCCAGACGCAGCTTCATCACGAACTGCGCCGCGTTGATCGCGTAGGAGGCAAAGGCGGCCAGCGCCAGCAGCATCAGCCCGACATGCGTCAGCACCCCGAGCCACAGCGCCAGGAGGTAGGCGGTGTGCAGCGCGATCACGAGCATGCTGAACGCGTCCTCCCAGAAGAACGCCGGGGCGAACAGGTAGCGGCCGAACACCGCGTTCTCCCAGAACGCGCCGGTGACCATGATGGCGTAGAGGGCCGCCACCTTGACCACCACCGACAGGGTCGCGACGCCGAAGCCGTGGCCGGTGTGCAGGTAGCGCAGCACGAGCACGAGGCTGAGGAGGAACACCGCGAACTGCAGCGGCGCCAGCACCCCCTGCGCGACGGTCCAGGGAGACGCGTCGCGACGGCGGCGCTGCTCGGCGGTGTAGAGCGGGGGAGCCGGCCGGTCGTTCCGCCTTCTCATGGTTTCCCCTCCCCGCGATGACATTTTCGTGATCTACCGGCCCGACCGGCAGTCACCCCTTGAAACCCGGCTGGGGACGCTTGCCGCGTCCGGCCCGGTCTGTCGTCATGGGGCAGCTAAGACCCTCCCCGGAGGGGTGTCAAGCAAACACGACGTAAACCAAGGTTGACAGTCCGGGCAGCGTTCGCAATTCTGCAAGTCGAGGTAGGATCCATGGCCGGAATCCAGCAGATCGATGCCCGTGTCTGCGCCAGCACAACCTTGGGGAGCGAAGTCCGGAGGCGGTCGTCCCGCCTCGCCTCCAGCCTCGGGACGGCGGAACCCGGCTCGCTGCTGCGCGGCACGATCGAGCACCGGATCCTGCCGCACCTGCTCAGCCTGCACCCGCCGCAGGACCTCGCCGCCGTGACCGAGTCGGAGGTGGCCACCCTCGCGCGCCACGCCGTGGCGGAAGACGGCGCGCCGATGTTCCTGGCGCTCGAGCGGATGCTGGCCGCCGGCATGTCGGTGGAAACCCTGTGCCTCGACCTGCTGGCGCCGGCCGCGCGGCATCTCGGCGTGCTGTGGGAACAGGACGAGTACCACTTCACCGAGGTGACGGCGGGCGTGGCGCGCCTGCAGCAGGCGCTGCGCCGGCTGCTTCCCGCCGCCCAGGCGGCCGCCCCCTATTCCCATTGCCTGCCCCGCATCCTCATGGTGCCGGTGCCGGGCGAGCAGCACCGCTTCGGCCTCGCCATGGCGGCCGACTTCTTCCACCGCGCCGGCTGGACCGTGTGCAGCGGCATGTCGCCGTCGCTGGACGCCCTTCTCGGCCTGGTGCGGACCAGGCGCTTCGACGTGGTCGGCTTCTCGGCCAGCTGCGAGCGGCACGTGCCGATGCTGGTGCGCGCGATCCGCAGCGTCCGCGAGGCGTCCTGCAACCCGCAGGTGCTGACCATGGTCGGCGGCCCGCTGTTCGCGATGCACCCCGAGATCGGCCTGCAGCTCGGCGCCGACGTCATGGCGACCGACGGCGCGCTGGCGCCGGCCCAGGCCGCCATCTCGTTGCGGCAGCGGCGCGACCAGCCCCGGTCCGTGGACCGCCCTGTCGGCTATCCGGCGCAGATGACGGCTTTGGGAGAACATCGACACAGTGACAGAAGTGCCTGCCTTCATGCCGACGGAGACGGTGCTCCGGGCGCTCGACGCGGCGATCATCAAGAAAATCGTACTGGCCGCGGCTGATGTCGCGGTCGTGGTCGATGCCGACGGCGTGGTCCGGGATCTGGCCTTCCGCAGCGACGACCTCCGCCGCGAGTTCGGCGAGGCGCGCGGCTGGCTCGGCCAGCGCTGGCGCGGCACGATGACGGTGGAAAGCCGCCCGAAGCTCGACGCGCTGCTGGCCGATGCCGCCACCGACCGGCCGCTGCGCTGGCGCCACCTGAACCATTCCGCGCGCGAGGGCGCCGACGTGGCGATCTCCTATTCCGCGGTCCGGCTGTCGGAGGACGGCGCGGTGATCGCGCTCGGACGCGACCTGCGCCCGATCTCCGCGCTGCAGCAGCGGCTGGTCGAGGCGCAGCAGGCGCTGGAGCAGGACTACCAGGGCCTGCGCCAGGCCGAGGCGCGCTACCGCATGCTGTTCGAAACGGCGCAGGACGCGGTGGCGATCCTGGATGCGGCGACGCACAAGGTGGTCGAGCTCAACCCGGCGGCGCGTCGGCTGCTCGGCAGCGGCCCGCGCCGGTCGGGGCCGCAAGCCTTTGTCGAGTGCTTCGCCGAGGCGAGCCGGGATGCGGTCCGGCAGGCGCTGGGCTCGGCGCGCGCCACCGGGCGCAGCGAGGCGGTCGAGGCCGAAACCGGCATCGGCCCGGTGGAGGTCGCGGTGTCCGCCCTGCGCGAGGAGGACGGGCTGCTGCTGCTGGTGCGCGTGACCCCGCGCCATCCCGCCGCCGTTCTGGCCGACCCGCTCGACGACGAGCGCCTGCCCGGGCTGCTGGAGCAGATGCCGGACGCGGTGGCGCTGACCGACGAGGACGGCGACATCCTCGCCGTCAACGCCGCGTTCCGCGCCCTTGTCGGCCTCGCCGACGCCGAGCCGGTGCGCGGCGAGCCGCTCGGGCGGTGGGTCGGCCAAGCCGGGATCGACCTCGGCGTGCTGATCGCCAACCTGCGCCAGCGCAGGACGGTCCGGCTGTTCGCCACCACGCTGCGCACCGAAACCGGCGGCGCGACCGAGGTCGAGATTTCCGCATCCACCTTGTCCGGGGTTCCCGCCCCAGGCAGCGGCACCGGCAGCACCGGCAACGGCAACGGCAACGGCGGCTTCGCCTTCTTCATCCGCGACGTGGCGCGCCGGCTGCCCGGCGGCACCGAAGGCCGGCTCGGGCGCGGCCTGACCCAGTCGGTCGACCGCATGAGCGAGCTGATCGGCCGCGTGTCGCTGAAGGAGCTGGTGCGCGAATCCACCGACGCGATCGAGCGGCTGTGCATCGAGGCGGCGCTGGACATGACCGGCAACAACCGCGCCTCGGCCGCCGAGATGCTCGGCCTCAGCCGGCAAAGCCTTTACGTCAAGCTCAGGCGCTACGGGTTCAGCATGGCCGAGGACGACGCGACATGAGCACGGCCGCGCTCGCGCCCCAGATCGCGCCCCAGATCGCGCCCGAGGCCGCGCCACCGGTCGCGCCCCAGGTCGCGGCCCGGATCGCGCCGCGCACCGTGGTCGAGCTGCTGAAGCCGATCACCTGGTTCGCGCCGATGTGGGCCTTCGGCTGCGGCGTGGTCTCGTCCGGCGTCCCGCTCCGCCGGGCCTGGCCGGTGGCGCTGCTCGGCATCGTGCTGGCCGGGCCGCTGATGTGCGGCGCGTCGCAGGCGATCAACGACTGGTTCGACCGCGACGTCGACCGGATCAACCAGCCGGGCCGGCCGATCCCGTCCGGCCGCATCCCCGGGCTGTGGGGTCTGCGGATCGCCGCCGCCTGGATGGTGCTGGCGCTCGGCGTCGCCTACGCGCTCGGACCGTGGGTGTCGGTCACCGCGGCGTTCGGCATGCTGCTGGCCTGGACCTACAGCGCGCCGCCGCTTCGGCTGAAGGGCAACGGCTGGTGGGGCAACCTGGCGGTGGGCCTGTCCTACGAGGGCTTGCCCTGGTTCGCCGGCGCCGCGGTGATGCGGGCCGGGCTGCCGGACGCGCGGGTGATCGCGCTCGCGGCGCTCTACAGCCTCGGTGCGCACGGCATCATGACGCTGAACGACTTCAAGTCGATCGAGGGCGACCGCGTGAGCGGGGTCGGCTCGCTGCCGGCGCGCCTCGGCGCCGCCCGGGCCTGCCGGCTCGCCTGCGTGGTGATGATCCTGCCGCAGCTCGCCGTGGTGGCCGGGCTGCTGCGCTGGGGCCTGCCGGTCCATGCCGCGATCG
>CAXTOD010000227.1:0-4808 GCA_964245705.1 uncultured Acetobacteraceae bacterium | reverse complement strand
GCACTGGCGCGGCTGGGGGGGGGCGAGCACCACGGCCGCCGACGGGACGCTCTGGATCGGCGGCGGGGACGGCCGCCTGATCCGACGCGACCCGCGGACCGGGCACGACGACACGGTGGCCCGGCTCGGACGGATCTACACGGTTGTCCAGGATCCGGGAGGCCAGGGTGCGGGGGGCGAGGGTGCGGGCGCCCGGGACGGGACGGCGCCGCTCTGGGTGGGCACCCGCGACGGGCTGGTCAGGATCGACCGGCCGGGCGACGCCTTGCCCGTCGCCGCCGCCGTGCCCGAGGTCACGGGGAGCGTGTTCGCGGTGTCGTTCGACGGGAACGGCGACCTTTGGGTGCTGACCACCAGCGCCCTGTTCCATCGCGACCGCGGCGGGCACTGGCATCCGGTGATGCGGGCCGATCCCGCCGGCGGCTACCGGGCGCGCTCGATGGGGTTCGCCGCGGACGGCACGCTCTGGCTGCCGAGCTACGCCGACGGCATCGTCCGGCTGCGCCTCGACGGGAACAGGGTGGTCGGCCGGGACGCGGGTCCCGGCGGCCACCTGGCCTCCAGGGACGTGGAGCTGGTCCATGCCGACCGGGCCGGCCGCATCTGGATCGGCACCGATCGCGGCCTCGACGTCACCGACGGGACGCGCTGGCGCCATCTCGACACCCAGGACGGGCTGGTCGCCAACGACGTCAACAACAACGCCGTCTCGACCGACGACGACGGCACCCTCTGGTTCGGCACCTCCGGCGGCCTGTCGCACCTGCTCGATCCGGTCGACCTGTTCCGCACCGAGGGCCTGCACCCGCTGATCACCGCGGTCCGGGTCGACAGCCCGTCCTCGGCCGCCGTGCAGGCGCCGGGCGTGTCGACCCACCTGCGCTGGACCGGCGACCCGCTGGTGATCAGCTTCGCGGCCCTCGACTTCCGCTACGAGACGTCGGTCCGCTTCCGCTACCGGCTGCGCGGCGTCGACCAGGCCTGGACCGAGACCACGGGGCGAGAGGCGCGCTACACCAATCCGCCCTTCGGCAGGCTGCGGTTCGAGCTGGTCGCGGTGGAGCCGGCGCACGGGCTGCGGTCTGCGCCGATCGAGCTGGTCATCAAGATGCGGCCGCCATGGTGGAAGACCTGGCCGGTCTACGTCCTGGCGGCGGCGGCGGCGGCGAGCCTGCCGCTGATGCTGTGGCGGATGCGCGAGCGCTCCGTGCTGGCGCGGCAGCGGCTGCTGGAAGCCAAGGTGGACGAGCGCACCCGCGAGATCGAGCAGGCGCGGCTGATCCTCCTGCGCCAGGCGACCTATGACAGCCTGACCGGGCTGCTGAACCGGGCGGCGGTCATGGAGCGCCTGCGCGTCGCCACGGAGGAGGCGGGCCGGTCCGGAGCGCCGTTCGCGGTGGCGCTGATGGACCTCGACCACTTCAAGCAGATCAACGACACCCATGGCCATCTCGGCGGCGACGCCGTGCTGGCGGCGATCGGCCGCCGCCTGCGCGCCGGCACGCGCGGACAGGACGAGGTCGGCCGCTACGGCGGCGAGGAGATCATCCTGCTGCTGCGCGGGCTCGACGGCGAGGCCCAGGACCGGGTCGAGACCCTGCGGCGCGCGCTGTTCGCCGAGCCGGTCGCGTTCGAGGGCGGCACCATCGCCGTCAGCGGCAGCATCGGCGTCACCTGGATGCGCCCGGGAGACGATCCCAACACGCTGGTCGGGCGCGCCGACCGGGCGCTCTACGCTGCCAAGCAGGCCGGACGGAACCGCACCGTGTTCGATCCGCCGGCGGCGTGGTGCTCGTCCGGACGGATGGCCGGGACCAAGCGGTGAGGCGCCGGCCGGCCGGAACGGCGGTCAGGGCGGCGTTCAGGGCGGCGCCTGGGGCGGCGCGGGATCGGCGGCGCGTGTCGCCTCGTCGAGGCGCAGGATGGTGTGGACGTTGGTCAGCGAGGTCGCCAGGGTGTTGATGGCGCCGGTGCGCAGCGCGCCGAGGATAGCGGCCGCCTTGGTGTTCTCGGCGGCGATCGCGATCACGTCGGGGATGCGGCCCAGGTCCTCCCGGGTCAGGCCGATCACCCGGCCCTGCATGCCGGTGTCGGCCGGGCGGCCGTGTATGTCGATGAAGTCGTAGCCCATGGTGTCGCCGATGGTGCCGGCCAGGCGCGCCTCGGCGATCTCCTGCGGCGAGAACCA
Organism: uncultured Acetobacteraceae bacterium; assembly: GCA_964245705.1. GTDB lineage: Bacteria > Pseudomonadota > Alphaproteobacteria > Acetobacterales > Acetobacteraceae > Lichenicola. The sequence continues at coordinate 2,620 of CAXTOD010000227.1, read as the reverse complement.
GCCCATGCGGACCATGTTGCTGTCTTCCGACAGGTCGCCGATGCCGATCAGGGCGAAGTCGGCGCGCCTGGCGCGGTCCAGGGTGAGCTTGACGGTGTCGTTGCGGTACAGCTCGGCACGCAGCTCGGCGTTTGTCACCAGGGCGGGGGCGTAGAGCGTCTCGCTTTCGCCGCCGAACCGCATCGCCAGGCGGCGGCAGATGTGGTCCGGGTTCATGTGCTCGCCCGCGCGCAGCGAGCCGCCGATGGCGCAGACGAAGGTGACGCCGCCGCGCGGCGGCAGCACCAGGGCGTCGGCGACCGCCGCCACGTTGCGTCCCATGCCGACCGCGACGATGGAGCCGTCGGCCAGCGAGCGCTCCAGGTGGCCCGCCACCATGCGGGCGACGGCGTTGCGCTGCGCGTCCGGGTCGCGGTGGTCGACCGAGACCAGCAGGCGGGCGATGCCGAAGCGGCGGATGAACTCGCGCTCGAACTCGGCGCCGACCGAGGAGGGCTGGTGCACCCTGATCTCGACCAGGCCCTCCTCGCGGGCGCGCCGGAGCAGCCGGCTGATCTTGGCCCGCGACATGCCGAAGCGCTGCGACAGCACCTCCTGGGTCACGTCCTCGTAGTAGTACAGGGTGGCGATCTCGATCAGGGTTTCGGCGCGCACCTCGCCGCGGTCCGACCGGGGGATGTCCTTCTGCATGGCGTCGATCAAGCGGCCGGCCGGCCGGCCGTCAAGCCGCATGGCCGAGGTCGCACCCGATCGTGCACCGGCGGTGCCTGCTTCGGCCGCCGCTGCCACGTTCCACGTCCCAGGTTGCGTTGCACAATTTTACCGAGGTTGGACATTCTTTCACTTTGGATTGAGCAAAATCTCGCACCGATGCCGGGTCCTGTTCCCTGGATAGGGTCATCAAGCGCCGGGGCTGCCGGTCTGCACGGGGTGCTCTGCCCTTCTTCACAAAAGGGGGACAATCTTCGATATCCAAGTGATCAGAGGTTTGACAATTGTTCAACTGTGCGGGCATGGTGCGTCGCTGACTGCAGCCGCGCCGGACCAGAACCAGCCGGCCATGCCGATCCACCCGGACAAACAGATCCGGGAGTCGAACGAGGAGGACATCGCGGCATGAACCGCGTGATCAACGATCCGAACCAGGTCACCGAGGACAGCCTCGCCGGCGTGGTGCGGGCGCATCCCGACCTGCTGGCCGCCACCGACCATCCGCGCGTGCTGCGCAGTGCCGCTCCCGCGGCGTCGCGCGTCGGCGTGGTGACCGGCGGCGGCTCCGGCCACGAGCCGGCGTTTCTCGGCTATGTCGGCCCGGGCCTGGTGGACGCGGTGGCGATCGGCGAGGTGTTCGCCTCGCCCACCGCCAAGAGCTTCCACGCGGCCTTCCGTGAGGCGGACCGCGGACAGGGCGTCGCCTGCCTGTACGGCAACTACGCCGGCGACAACATGAACGTGAAGATGGCGGTCAAGCTCGCCGCCAAGGACGGGGTCACCGTGCGCACGGTGATCGCCAACGACGACGTCGCCTCCGCACCGCCCGAGGAGGCCGACAAGCGGCGCGGCGTCGCCGGCGAGATCGTGATGTGGAAGGCGGGCGGCGCGCGTGCCGCCGAGGGGGCCGATCTCGACGCGGTCATCGCGGCGGCGCAGAAGAGCATCGACAACACGCGCTCGATCGGCATCGGCCTGTCCGCCTGCACCATCCCGGCCGCGGGCAAGCCGAACTTCTCGATCGAGCCCGGCAGCATGGAGGTCGGCATCGGCCACCACGGCGAGCACGGCATCGCGGTGCTGCCGGTGGCGCCGGCCAAGGAGATGGCCGGGATCATGCTGGAGCGGATCCTGGCCGACCTGCCCTTCGAGGGCGAGGAGGTGGCGGTGCTGGTGTCCGGGCTCGGCGCCACGCCGCTGATGGAGCTCTACCTGCTGTACGGCCACGTGGACGAGATGCTGCGGGCGCGGAGGGTCACGCCGCGCCACCGGTTCGTCGGCAACTACTTCACCTCGCTGGAGATGATGGGCGTCTCGGTGACGCTGACACGGCTGGACGGGGAGCTCGACCGGCTGCTGCGGGCGCCGGCGCGCTCGATCGGCCTGACCGTGGCCGGGTCGTAGGGAGGGCGGGGTCATGCAGACCATCTCCCTCCTGGATGCCGGCCCGGTCACGCTGGACATCGCGCGCGCGGTGGTGGCGGCGCAGGACCGGCTGTCGGAGATCGACGCCGCCACCGGCGACGGCGACCACGGCATCAACATGGCCAAGGGTTTCCGCCTGGTGCTGGAGCGGCTCGGGGACCGGCCGTTCGACCTCGGCCACGGCTTCGCCACGATCGGCGACACGCTGCTGGGCGACATCGGCGGCTCGATGGGGCCGCTCTACGGCTCGTTCTTCACCGAGATGTCGGACGCGCTGTCGGGCCGCGACGCGCTCGACCGCGACGGCTTCCTCGTCATGCTGCGAGCCGGCGAGGCGGCGATCGTCGACCTCGGCGAGGCCAAGGTGGGGGACAAGACGCTGATCGACGTGCTGACGCCGGCGCGTGAGGCGTTCGAGCGCGCGGCGGAGGCGGGCAGCGACTTCGCGGCCTGCCTCCAGGCGCTGCGGGGTGCTGCCAGCGAC
>CAXTOD010000226.1:0-4823 GCA_964245705.1 uncultured Acetobacteraceae bacterium | reverse complement strand
ACGAGAAGACGACGGGGCTGGACGACAAGGTGTTCCGCGCCCTGGGGACGCTGCTCCGGCTGGCCGGCATCCCGGCGCGCGCGGTGCCGCCGCCGCGTGCCCCGGCCTCGCACCGGTTCTTCCGCCGCTGGCGCTGGCGGCTGCGCGAGGTGCCGGCGATCCCGGTGGACGTCCTGCTCCTGTTCGGTCGCAGAACGATCGACACGCTCCTGTCGAAACGTTAGTCTCGTCCCTGACCGAACCGGGTGGCGTGCCTTCCATGTATCATCCCAGCGGCGCGGAAGCGCTCCATAGGACGTTCCGGGACCGTAGCGACGAGAGCTGGCTCGACATCCTGGTCTCCTCGCTCCGCGTGCCCGACATCGAGGGCGTGGCGATGCCGGGCTTCCCGGCCGAGGAGCTGCAGCGCGAGATCCACGGCCATGCCGGCGAGGTGTCGCTGCACGAGGCGCACGTGTTCTTCCGCGAGATCAAGTCGTACTGCGCCTATGCCGGCCGGCCGCTGGCGCCGCACCGCACCATGCTCGACTTCGGCTGCGGCTGGGGCCGCATGCTGCGCCTGTTCATGAAGGACATCGAGCCCGCCAACCTGTTCGGCGCCGACAGCACCTCGCGCTTCCTGATGGAAGCCAGGCGCTGCAACCCCAGCGTCAACTTCCTGTCCTGCCAGCTCACGCCCCCGATGATCCTTGCCCCGGAAAGCCTTGACTACGTTATCTCCTGGTCCGTGTTCTCCCACCTCGACGAATTCCTCTCCCTCCGCTGGATCGAGGAGTTCTCCCGCCTGCTCAAGCCTGGCGGCCTGCTGCTGATCACCACCCAGAGCCGCCGCTTCATCGGCTTCTGCGCCGAGCAGCGGCTGCGCCGCGCCTCGGGGATCCGTCTGGAGCACCCGTGGTACGAGGCCTGCGCCGACAGCTTCGTCGACGAGCCGCTGGAGAACTCGCGCTACGAGGCCGGCCACTTCCTCCACGCCGCCTCCACCCAGCCGCCGCACCCGCAGTCGCACTACGGCGAGGCGGTGATCCCGCGCGGCTACGTGATCAAGAAGTGGGGCCACCTGTTCCGGATGATCGACTTCCTCGACAACCCGGTCCGGCTGCCGCAGGTGCTGCTGGTGCTGCAGAAGCCGGGCTGACGCCCGCCCCGGGTCTGCGCCGCGTCCGCGCTCACGGCCCCGAGATTGACAGCCGGTAACCTCGTCCTCCATCTCAGCGTCCGCACCCCGGCCATCCCATGTCCGGGCCGGTAGCGGCATGGCTTCGGCCATCCGGTGCCCCCACAAAAGCTGGAACGCCTGCTGATGCCCGTGCACGCCTTCATCTTCCCCGGCCAGGGCAGCCAGTTCGCCGGCATGGGCCGTGACCTGGCGGCCGCCTTCGCAGCCGCACGCGAGGTGTTCGAGGAGGTGGACGAGGCGCTCGGCCAGAAGCTGTCCAAGCTGATGTTCTCCGGGCCGTCCGAGGAGCTGACCCTGACGGAGAACGCCCAGCCGGCGCTGATGGCAATGTCGCTGGCGGTGCTGCGCGTGCTGGAGCGAGAAGGCGGCTGGCGCCTCGCGGACCGGGCGACGCTGGTGGCCGGCCACTCGCTCGGCGAGTACTCGGCGCTGGCGGCCGCCGGCAGCCTCGGCATCGCCGACACCGCGCGGCTGCTGCGGCTGCGCGGCAACGCCATGCAGAAGGCGGTGCCGGCCGGCGAGGGCGGCATGGCGGCCCTGCTCGGGGTCGAGCTGGAGCAGGCGCACGAGATTTGTGCCTCGGCCGCCGCGGTGCCGGTGGCCGACGGCGAGCCAGCGGTGTCCGAAGTGATCGCGGTCGCCAACGACAACGGCGGCGGCCAAGTGGTGATCTCCGGGGCGGCCGGCGCGGTCGCGCGCGCGATCGACATCGCCAAGGCGCGCGGGGTGAAGCGGGCCATGCCGCTGCCGGTGTCGGCGCCGTTCCACTGCTCGCTGATGCGGCCCGCCGCGGACGCCATGGCCGAGGCGCTGGAGCGGGCGGCCATCATGGCGCCATCGGTGCCGCTGGTCGCCAACGTCACAGCGGCCAAGGCGACCGCGCCGGACCGGATCCGCGCCCTGCTGGTCGAGCAGGTGACCGCCACCGTGCGCTGGCGGGAAAGCGTGCAGGCGATGGGTGCCATCGGCATCGACAGCTTCGTCGAGCTCGGCGCCGGCCGCGTGCTGTCCGGGCTGGTCAAGCGGATCCTGCCCGACGCCGGGAGCCGCTCCGCTGGCTCGCCGGACGAGATCGAGGCGCTGCTCAAGGCGTTCTGACCCCGGAAGAACAGGAAAACGGTTTGATGTTCAGGCTCGACGGCCAGACCGCGCTGGTGACCGGCGCTTCGGGCGGGATCGGCGCCGCCATCGCGCGCGCGCTGCACCGTCAGGGTGCGGCGGTGGCGCTGTCCGGCACCAGGCGGGACGCGCTCGAGGCGCTGGCGGCGGAGCTCGGCGAGCGGGCGCACCCGTGCCCGGCCGACCTGTCCGATCCGGCGGCCCCCGACGCCCTGGTCGCCGCCGCCGAGGCCGCCTGCGGGACCCCGCTGTCGATCCTGGTCAACAACGCCGGCCTGACCCGCGACATGCTCGCGCTGCGCATGAAGGACGAGGATTGGGCCCGGGTGATGGAGGTCGACCTGGCGGCCCCGTTCCGCCTCGCCCGCGCGGCGCTGAAGGGCATGCTGCGCCGTCGCGCCGGGCGGATCGTCTCCATCGGCTCGGTCGTCGGCACCACCGGCAACGGCGGCCAGGCGAACTATGCCGCCGCCAAGGCGGGACTGATCGGCATGAGCAAGTCGCTGGCGCAGGAGGTCGGCTCGCGCGGCATCACCGTGAACGTGGTCTCGCCCGGCTTCGTCGCCACCGCCATGACCGACGGGTTGTCGGCCGAGCACAAGGCGAAGCTCAACGCGTCGATTCCGCTCGGGCGCATGGGAACGCCGGACGACATCGCGGCCGCGGTGGTCTATCTGTCGTCGCGGGAGGCAGCCTGGGTCACCGGCGTCACGCTGCATGTCAACGGCGGAATGGCGATGAGCTGAGGCAACGCGACGCGGTTTCCCGGCACCGCCTTGGCGGCGTCGCGGGAACCATGCTAAGCGCCCGCTGCTTCGTCCGGAGCGGGTCGTTACGCCTGGGGCTCGGAGTCGTCCTTCGGGACGATCGGGGTGCCAGGCGGCAGGAACGGGACGAACGATCGAACCGCCCACGGATCCAAGGGCACCTAGGGAAGCAGATCAGATGAGCGAAATCGCCGACAAGGTTAAGAAGATCGTGGTCGAGCACCTCGGCGTCGAGGACAGCAAGGTGACCCCGGAAGCTTCGTTCATCGACGACCTGGGTGCCGACAGCCTCGACACGGTCGAGCTGGTGATGGCGTTCGAGGAAGCCTTCGGGGTCGAGATCCCCGAGGACGCGGCCGAGAAGATTTCCACCGTGAAGGACGCGATCGACTACATCGAGAAGCAGAAGGCGGCCTGACGCCGGCGGCGGCGCCACCTTTCCGCCCATCGGGAACCGGGATCCATGGCGAGCGACAGCCCTTCTTCCGGCATGGCCGGGCAAGCCTCTGCCGGACGGCGGCGCGTGGTCGTCACCGGCATGGGGATCGCGAGCCCGCTCGGCATCGGCGTCGAAACGGTGTGGGGCCGGTTGCTGGAGGGCCGGTCCGGCATCAACCGGATCGCCGCCTTCGACCCGTCCGGCCTGCCGGCGCAGGTGGCCGGCGAGGTGCCGGCCGGGCAGTCCGCCGACGGCGGCCTCACCCTTGACGACTGGGTCCCGCACAAGGACCAGAAGAAGATGGACCGCTTCATCCATCTCGGCATGGTCGCCGCCGCCGAGGCCGTCGCCGACAGCGGCTGGGTTCCGGCCACCGAGGAGGACCGCGAGGCGACCGGCGTCATGATCGGCTCCGGCATCGGCGGCCTGCAGACGATCTACGAGACCTCGATCCAGGTGCACGAGGGCAAGGCGCGCCGCGTCTCGCCGTTCTTCATCCCGTCGGCGCTGATCAACTTGATCTCCGGCCACGTCTCGATCCGGTTCGGCTTCAAGGGCCCGAACCATTCCGCCGTCACCGCCTGCGCCACCGGGGTGCACGCGATCGGCGACGCAGCACGCCTGATCATGCTGGGCGACACCGACGTCATGGTCGCCGGCGGCGCCGAGGCGGCGGTGTGCGCGCTCGGCATCGCCGGCTTCTGCGCCTCGCGCGCCCTGTCCACCGGCTTCAACGAGACCCCTGGCCGCGCCTCGCGCCCCTGGGACAAGGACCGCGACGGCTTCGTCATGGGCGAGGGTGCCGGCATCCTGGTGCTGGAGGAGTACGAGCACGCCCGGGCGCGCGACGCGAAGATCTACGGCGAGGTGATCGGCTACGGCCTGTCCGGCGACGCGCACCACATCACCGCCCCCGCCGAGGGCCATGCCGGCGCCTACCGTGCCATGGTCAAGGCGCTGAACAGCGCCGGGCTCCGCCCGGAGCACATCCAGTACGTCAACGCCCACGGGACCTCCACCATGGCCGACGACCTGGAGCTCGAGGCGGTCGAGCGCCTGTTCGGCGACCACGGCAGGGCCCTGGCGATGTCGTCCACCAAGTCCGCCACCGGCCATCTGCTTGGCGCCGCCGGGGCGATCGAGGCGATCTTCTCCCTGCTGGCGATCCGCGACGACGCGGCCCCGCCGACCCTGAACCTCGACGACCCGTCGCGCGGAAGCGTCATCGACCGGGTGGCGCACGAGGCGCAGCGCCGGCCGATCCACGTGGCGCTGAGCAACAGCTTCGGCTTCGGCGGCACCAACGCCAGCCTGGTGG
>CAXTOD010000225.1:0-4835 GCA_964245705.1 uncultured Acetobacteraceae bacterium | reverse complement strand
GTGGTGCCGGCGCTGCCGGCCAGGAAGCCGAGCTGGGCCGGGTCGAGCCGATCGGGGGTGCTGGCGAGCCAGCCGCGGGCGAGGTTGAGCGGGCGCCGGTATACTGCGAGGTAGCTGTCGGAGATGCCGGTGCGGGCCGGCCCGCCGGCCGCATGCCAGGCCTGGCGGATCAGCCAGCCGTCGCGGGCGCAGAAATGCACGTGCTCGATGCGGTGCCGGCGCAGCTGGTCCTCGAGCCAGCGCACGAAGCCGGCCAGCACGATCCCGCCCAGCACGCGGCCGAGCCCGGTCCAGAAGGCGGGACCGTCCGGGTCGGCGGCGGCACCCGGGACGGCCCGGGCGCGAAGCACGGCGTCGCGCTGCGCCAGCGAGAACGGCAGCAGCGCCGGCCGCAGCACCGCACCCACCCGCCTGGCCGACCGGGCGCGGCCGAACAGCAGCGTGTCGATGCCGTGGCGCCTGGGGATCTCCTCGTCGGCCTGGGGGTCGTCGCCGACGTGCAGGATGCGCGGGCATTCCGGATGCCGGGCGCGCACCACCGCCCATTGCCGGCCGGACGCCTTGGTGGCGCCGGTCTCGGCCGACACGTGGAGCTGCTGCCAGCCGGCATAGCCGCCGGCGCGGAGGCGCTCGGCGATGAAGGCAGGCGGCAGGTACATGTCGGACACGAACGCGAACGGCCTGCCCGCCTCGGCCAGGCGCCGGGTCAGCGCCAGGATGTCCGGCACCGGCGCCAGCAGCCGGGCCTCGACCTCCAGCTCGGTGCTGCGCAGGAGCGCCCGGTGCGGGCCGAGCGCCGGCAGCAGGGCGGGCAGCGCGTCCAGGATGGCGTCGAGGCCGATCTCCTCCGCGCCCTCCAGGCGTCGCGCCTCCAGCCGCGCCAGGCGCTCGGCGTCCTCGCGCGCCTGGGCGTATCCCGATGCCGCCGCGCCGATCCGGAGGTCGAGCGCGCGCTCGACGGCGGCGAACAGGTCGGCCGGGCTGTCCACCAGCCGGGTCAGGGCGGTGTCGAACACGTCCAGGCAGACCAGGTCGGCGTCGGCGGCCCGTTGCATCGCCCGGGCGAGAAAAGCCTCGTCCACCGTCCAGCAGGCCAGCGCCCCGCCAGTCGGCGCCCCGTCTGCCAGCGCCTCGTCGGGCGGCGGCCCTTCGGGCGGCACCGCAGCCGTCATCACCCGGCTAGCGCTCCTGCCGGCCGTACAGGTAGTCCCGGGCCCAGGCCGCGTCGGCGGCGATCTGCGCCTTCAGCGCGTCGAGCCCGTCGAACTTGCGCTCCGAGCGCAGCAGGGTGTGCAGCGCCACCGACAGCTCCAGGCCGTACAGGTCGCCCTCGAAGTCGAACAGGTGCGCTTCCAGCCGGCTTTCGGTGGTGTCGTTCACCGTCGGGCGGCGGCCGATGTTGGCGACGCCCGGACGGGTGCTGCCGTCGGGCAGGCGCACGGTGACCGCGTACACCCCGCGCGCCGGCTCCAGGTGGCGGCCGAGCGGGATGTTGGCGGTGGGGAAGCCCAGCAGCCGGCCACGCTTGTCGCCGTGGGCGACGGTGCCGCGCAGCGCCCACGGGCGGCCGAGCTCCTCGGTCGCCCGTTCCGGGTAGCCGTCGAGCAGGGCGCGCCGGATGCGGCTGGACGAGAACGGGCCGCCGGCGTCGGACAGCGCCGGCACCACCGTCAGGCCGATGCCGAGCCCTTCGGCCTGCACCGCCAGCGTGTGGACGTCGCCGCCGCGGCGGTGGCCGTAGGCGAAGTCGGCGCCGCAGGCGAGGTGCTTCGCACCCAGCGCCTCGTGCAGCACCTCGCGCACGAAGCGCTCGGCGGTGAAGGTGGAAAAGGCGCGGTCGAACGGGATCTCGACCACGTGGACGACGCCCAGCGCCGCCAGCGCGTCGCGCCGCTCGGCGGACAGGCTGAGCCGGAACGGCGGGTCGTCCGGCCGGAACAGCTCGCGCGGATGCGGCTCGAAGGTCAGCACGCCGAGCGGCACGTCCGGCCGCGCCCCGTGCAGCGCGCGCAGCAAGTGGGCGTGGCCCAGGTGCACGCCGTCGAAGTTGCCCAGCGCCAGGGACGCGCCGCGGGCCGCCGCCGGGACGTGGCGCCAGTCGGAATGGAGGATGGTCATGCCCGGGGATTAGCAGCTGCGCCCGGGTTGTCGAGCGGAGACGGCGGCAGCGGCTCGGGCAGGCCGAACAGCGCCGCCACCGCTGGGAAGTCCTGCGCCACCGGGTGACGGCCGGGCCGGGTGCCGTCCTCGGCGCGGACCAGCTGGCAGGTGAGCAGGCCGGACCGGGCGGCGGCGTCGAGCTCGGCCTCGGTGTCGGACAGGAACAGCGCCTGTTCCGGCGCGACCCCCTGCCGGCGCACCAGTGCGGCATAGGAGGCCAGCTCGCGCTTGGCGCCGATACGGGTGTCGAGAAAGGCCTCGAACAGCGGAACAAGGTTTCCCGCCTCGCTGTGGCCGAAGATCAGCCGCTGCGCTTCCTCCGAGCCGGAGGAGTATGACGCCAACCGCACGCCGGCGTGGTGCCAGGCCCGGAGTGCTGGCGCCACGTCGGGATAGAGCGCGCCGACCAGCCGGCCGCTCCCGTAACCGTCGCGCCAGGCGATGCCCTGCAGCGTCTTGAGCGGGGTCACCTTGGCGTCGGCGTCCATCCAAGCGAGCAGCTGGGCCAGCGGGTCATGGCCGGGCGACAGCCGCTCCACCGCGTCCAGCGCGTCGGCCACCGCCGGGTCCGCGTCGCGCCGGGCGAGCAGCGCCGGCAGGGCGTCGCGGGCGTAGGGGAACAGCACCCGGTGCACGAAGGCAATCGGCGTGGTGGTGCCCTCGATGTCGGTCGCGACCAGGATCGGGGGCACGGGAGAGGACCGGGTCAGCGCGCCGGGAAGCGGTCGGCGATGGGATCGCCGGTGTAGTGCGCGACCCAGCCGGTGGTGTCGGTGAACACGCGCAGCGCGGTCACGAACGGCTCCGGGCCGGCGTCGAACCAGTGCGGGATGCCGGTCGGCACCGCGATCAGGTCGCCGGCGGTGCAATGGGCGTCGTATACCTTGCCGTCCACGTGCAGCACGAAGGACCCTTCCCCGTGCACGAAGAAGCGTACCTCGTCCTCGGTGTGGGTGTGCTCGCTCAGGAACTTGGCCCGCAGCGCCGGCTTGTTCGGGGTGTCGGCGTTGATCTTGATCACGTCGGCGGTGCCGGCGCCGGTGTCACCCATCAGCCGGTCGAGATACGGGCGGTAGGCGGCCAGGATGGTGTCGGCGTCGTCGTCCGGCGACAAGGCAACCGGGCTGTCCCAGCGCTCGAAGCGGACCCCAATCGCCGACAGGGCGTCCGCCATCCGCTCCGGCTGCTCGGTGCGCAGCATCGGCTGGTCCGGGGCGTTCTCGGGATACACGGTCAGTCGGCTCATCGGTGTGCCTCCGGTCTGGATCGTTCGAGCGCGCAGGCCAGCAGGAACTCCAGGCCCTCCAGCCGCGCCAGCGCCTGCGCCATGGTGCGGCCCCAGACGTAGACGCCGTGGCCGCGGAGAAGGTAGCCCATCGTGCAGCCGGGCAGGTGCGGCGCCACGGCCTGGCTCAGCCGCGCGACGTCCTGGTCGTTGTCGAACACCGGCAGGCGCAGGGTGGTGTCGTGGGTGGACTGGCCCTCGAACACCTTGAGCAGCTCGTAGCCGGAGAACAGCAGCTCCGGGCCGGGGGCTTCCAGCGACAGCACGGTGGCCGCCACCGAGTGGCCGTGCAGCACGGCGCGATCGGGCAGGTGGCGGTAGATCTGGCAGTGCAGCAGGGTTTCGGCACTGGGACGGTGCGCCGTGTCCAGGGCGCGGCCGTCGAGATCGACCTCGATCACGTCGTCGGGGTCGAGGAAGCCCTTGTGCACGCCGCTTCGGGTGATCGCGATGCGGCCGTCAGGAAGGCGGCGGCTCAGGTTCCCCGCGGTGGCCGGAACCCAGCCCCGGCGGTCGAGCCGCCGGCCGGCCGACACGATCTCCGCGACCGCCTCGTTCCACGTCGCGTCGAGGGAAGGCAGGCCGGCCAGCCTGGCCGGCTGGTCCATGTCCAGGCCCCCATCCACGAAGCCGGTTCAGCCCGGGTGGCGGACCGTGCCGGGCGCCGACGCCTGGGTCGCGGACGGATACGGCACCTGCGCGCCCTGCGGCTGGTAGGCCGGAGCGGGTTGGCCCTGCGCCACCACCTGCGGCGGGATCGGCGCAGGCGGGTTCAGGCCGGCGGTGTGGCCGTGTTCCATGGACTCGTCCTCGCCCATGTTCTTCTTGAACGACTTGATGCCCTTGGCGAAGTCGCCCATCAGGGTGCTGATCTTGCTGCTGCCGCCGAACAGGATCAGGACGACCGCCAGCACGATCAGCCAGTGCCAGATGCTCAAGCTACCCATGACAACCTTTTCCCTCGCGCAACCGTCGCGGCAACGACCTCGGCGTTCGACATGGCGCCGGGCGCGCATCCATGCAAGCGCTGATTGGACAGCTCAGCCGCGACGCAGCGCCGTCACCCGCTGCTCGGCCTCCTCGCGGTCCAGGCCCAGCGCCCGCTCCGCCACCTCCCGGCTGAACCCGGCGCGGGCCAGGGTCGCCAGCGCCTTGTTGCGCGACGCCGGATCGATTGGCTCGCCGTCCTCGTCGGGCGGCGCGAACGGGCCGATCCGGCGGCGGCGGGCCTGCATCAGGGCGGCACCCAGCTCGGCGTCGGGTCCCTCCGGCAGCGACGCCCGCACCAGCTCCGGCGCGACCCCGTGCTGCAGCAGGTGCGCCTCGATCGCGCGGCGGGAGCGGCCGCCGCGCCCGAGCGAGCGCGCCCGCGACTCGGCATAAACGGCGT
>CAXTOD010000224.1:0-4848 GCA_964245705.1 uncultured Acetobacteraceae bacterium | reverse complement strand
CCGAACACCCGCGAGCCGCAGAACCGACGCGTCGAGATCATCCTGCACTGATCGCCGCCGCGACGACCGTCACGACGAAAGGGGCGCCGCAGGGCGCCCCTTTTTCGTAGGTTTTCCTGCCGACGCAGGAGGTGGCTTGTTTCCCACCGCCCGTCGGGGCTACCGAGTAGCGCGTGAGCCAGACCATCCTGCCCCGTCTTGCCGATACGATCCTGTCCGATCTGCCGCCCGTTGGTGAGGCCGCGGGAACGCTGTCGGTCGGCGAGCTGCCGCTGCCGCCAGCCGGAGCCCCGGCCGTCGATCCGGTCATTGCCGCCGCGAGCGCCGGGCAATCGCAGCTCCTGGCGCTCGCGGCACAGCTGCTGAAGTTCGGCACCGTGGGCGGCCTCGGCCTGCTGTGGGACGTGTCGACCGTGTATGCGCTGCAACCGCTGATTGGCGTCACCGGAGCGGCCCTTGCCGCGTTCTTCGTCGCCGCGACAATGAACTGGATGCTGAACCGGCTTTGGACCTTCCGCGGCCGCGGCTCCGACGCGCCGCTGGTCCGGCAGTGGTTGAGCTTCCTCGGCGCCAACGGGCTCGGCTTCACCCTCAACAGAAGCACGTTCTTCGCGCTGATCCTGCTCGTGCCGTTCTGCCGCACGCACCTCGTCACCGCACTGGCGGCGGGCTCGTTGGCCGGAATGGGCGCGAACTTCAGCCTGTCGCGCCGGCTGGTGTTCCGTTAGCGCATCGTTTTTGGATGGTGGCCGCCTTAGCCGGCCTTCCCCCAGGCTTCCAGGCGCGCACATGCCAGCCGCGCCGCGTCGCTGCCGGGTGCTTCCGCCAGCACGCGCTCCAGGCAGCGCACCGCCTGTGCCGCGTGTCCGAGCTGGTAGCTCAGCTCCGCCGCCTGAAGCCAGTTCGCCATCACCTCGGGCGCGATCAGCAGCATGCCCTCAAGCGAGCGCAGCGCCGCCTCGAACTCGTGCGTCGCGAGGCGTCGCTGCACGAGGTTGCGCTGCAGGCGCAGCAGCACGTCGCGAACCGCCATCGGCCGGGTCATGCCCGGGTGCAGCTCGGCATCGCGCGCGCCCAGGCGCTGCAGCATCGGCAGCAGGTCGGCGCTGCCGACCACCGCGCCGTTGTTGAACGGGTCGACCAGCAGCCGGCGCGGCTGCCGCGACCGCGCGGTCTGGCCGATCCGGTCGGACCGCTCGGCCACGCCGAGCGACGCGGCGGGAGAAACCAGCGACACCAGGAAGTGGCCGGGAAAGTCGATCCCGTGCCCGTCCCAGCCGGCGGCGCGGATGCAGTGCAGCCAGAGCACGCCCAGCGCCACCGGCAGACCGCGCCGGCGCTCGATCACCCGGATCAGGTTGGCGTTGTCGAGGTCGTCATAGGTGTCGGTGTCGCCGCGGTAGCCGTGATGGGCGTGGATCAGCCCGGCCAGGGCGCCGATCCGGGCTTCGGTCGGGCGGTTGGCCATGACCGCGCCGACCGCCGCCGCGTCGCGCGCCAGCATCGACAGATGCGACGAGGCCGCTTCCCAGTCCGTACCGCCGGCGTCGAGCCGGGCCAGCTGCAGGGCCGCCGGGGCGGGATCGATCTCTCCATCCGGCAGCATCCCGATTGCGGCCAGCGCTTCTCCAGGTTCCGCCATCACGTCCCTCCCGAACCGCCACTCAGATCCCGATGCAGAACAGCGCGATGACGCACAGCAGGCCGCCCGCCCAGCAGGCCGTCCTCGCCGCGGCCCGGTCGAGGAGATAGGCGACGCTGTAGGCGAGGCGCAGAAGCACGAACAGCACCGCCAGCCCGTCGATCCAGGGCTGCGGCGCGTGAGCCAGTTCCGCCACCAACACGCCGGCGGCGAACGCCGGCAGCGCCTCGAAGTGGTTCCGCTGCGCCCAATCCGCGCGCCGCCGCCAGCCCTGCAGCCCGTCCAGCCCGGAACGCGGCTGCCTGTTGTCGATGCCGCCGCCGCTCTTGGCGAGTGCCGCCATCACGTAGGGCAGCAGGACCGCGACCAGGATCATCCAGTAGGCAAGGTGCATGGCGCGGCTCCGGAGCGGTGGACGCAGAAAGCCGGTCGCCTGCCCCGGTTCCTGCCTGGGCACGGCGCTTGGTCCCGGCCCGGTTCCCGTCGCAACCTTTCGCCCCGGCTGCTGCTGCGCTAGGTGACGATGTCACGTCTGGGACATCTCCGCTTCGCCATGGCCTTCAGCAACGACATACGCGCCGCCTTCCTGGGCTACTTCGCCGCGCACGACCATCGGGTCGTGCCGAGCAGCCCGCTGGTGCCGCGCAACGATCCCACGCTGCTGTTCACCAATGCCGGCATGGTGCAGTTCAAGAACGTGTTCACCGGCCAGGAGACCAGGCCTTACAACCGCGCGGCGACGGCGCAGAAGGTGGTGCGCGCCGGCGGCAAGCACAACGACCTGGACAATGTCGGCTACACCGCCCGGCACCACACCTTCTTCGAGATGCTCGGCAACTTCTCCTTCGGCGACTACTTCAAGCCGCTCGCGATCGAGCTGGCCTGGACCCTGGTGACCAAGGAGTTCGGCCTGCCCGCCGACCGGCTTTTGGCGACGGTGTACTCCGAGGACGACGAGGCGGCGTCCTTGTGGAAGCGGATCGCCGGCCTGCCGGATAGCCGGATCATCCGCATCCCGACCGCCGACAACTTCTGGCGCATGGGCGATACCGGCCCGTGCGGCCCGTGCTCGGAGATCTTCTTCGACCACGGCGAGCACATCCCGGGCGGCCCGCCGGGCTCGGCGGACGAGGACGGCGACCGGTTCATCGAGATCTGGAACCTCGTGTTCATGCAGTATTTCGAGGACCCGCCCGGCACGCGCACGCCCCTGCCCCGGCCCTCGATCGACACCGGGCTGGGGCTGGAGCGGTTCGCCGCCATCCTACAGGGGGTGCACGATAACTATGACACCGACACGCTGCGCGCGCTGATCCTGGCCTCGGCGGAGGCGACCGGACGGGACCCGGACGGCGCGTTCAGGACCAGCCACCGGGTGGTGGCGGACCACCTGCGCTCCGTCTCGTTCCTGATCGCCGATGGGGTGCTGCCGTCGAAGGAGGGGCGCGGCTACGTGCTGCGCCGGATCATGCGCCGCGCCATGCGCCACTTGCACATGATGGGCACCACCGAGCCGGTGTTCCACCGCCTCCTGCCGGCGCTGGTGCGTCAGATGGGCGTGGCCTACCCGGAGCTGGTGCAGAACGAGGCGCTGATCCGGGAGGTGATGCGCCAGGAGGAGGACCGGTTCAAGGCGCTGCTGGAGCGCGGGCTCGGGCTGCTGGCGGAGGAGACCGGACGGCTCGGCGCCGGCGAGGCGCTGCCCGGCGCGGTGGCGTTCAGGCTCTACGACACGTTCGGCTTTCCGCTCGACCTGACCGCCGACGCGCTGCGCGAGCGCGGCCATGGCGTGGACGTCGCCGGCTTCGAGCAGGCGATGCAGGCGCAGCGCACCCGCGCGCGCGCCGCCTGGTCCGGTTCCGGCGACGAGGCGACCGGGAAGGTGTGGTTCGAGCTGCGCGACGCGGTCGGCGCGACCGAGTTCCTCGGCTACGCCACCGAACAGTCCGACGCGGAGATCGTGGCGCTGGTGGCGGCGGGCACGCCGGTCGCGGAGGCGTCGGCGGGCGCGGAGGTCGGCGTGCTGCTGAACCAGACCCCGTTCTACGGCGAGAGCGGCGGCCAGGTTGGCGACACCGGCATCCTGGAAGCGCCCGGGCTGCGCATCGCGGTCGAGGACACGCAGAAGAAGCTGGGCGAGCTGGTGGTCCATCTCGGCCGTGTGGTCGAGGGCACCGCGCGGGTGGGTGCCGCGGTCACCGCGACGGTGGACCACGCGCGGCGCAGCGGCATACGTGCGCACCATTCCGCTACCCACCTGCTGCACGAGGCGATGCGACGCCGGCTGGGCGACCACGTGGCGCAGAAGGGCAGCCTGAACGCGCCGGACCGGCTGCGCTTCGACGTCAGCCAGCCGCGGCCGGTGACGACGGAGGAGCTGGCGGCGATCGAGGCCGAGGTGAACGAGAAGATCCGGGAGAATGGCGCGGTCGGCACCCGGCTGATGACCCCGGAGCAGGCGGTGGCGCAGGGCGCGCGCGCGCTGTTCGGCGAGAAGTACGGTGACGAGGTGCGAGTGGTGTCAATCGGTGACACCACGGATGCGGAACGCGACGCCTACTCGATCGAGCTGTGCGGCGGCACGCATGTGGCGCGCACCGGGGAGATCGGGCAGTTCCGGATCACCGCTGAGAGCGGGGTGTCGGCCGGGGTCAGGCGGATCGAGGCGGTGACCGGTCGGGCGGCGGAGCAGGCGGCGCTGCTCGCCGACGCCCGGCTCAGGGAGATGGCGGCGCTGCTCCGGGTGTCGCCGGCGGACGCGGTGGAGCGGCTGTCAGCGCTGCTGGAGGAGCGGCGCGGGCTGGAGCGGCAAGTGTCGGAGCTGCAGCGCAAGCTTGTGACCGGCGGCGACGGAGCGGCAACGGTCGAGCAGGTCGGCGGGATCGCGTTTGCCGGGCGCAACCTGGGCGAGGTGTCGCCGCGGGAGCTCAAGGGGCTGGCGGAGGAGATCGGCCGCGGGACGAACGCCGGCGTGGTGGCGCTGGTGTCCACGGCGGAGGGCAAGGGCAGCGTCGTGGCGTGGGTGTCGCCGGAGCTGGCCGGTCGGCTGGACGCGGTGGCGCTGGTGCGCGAGGCCAGCGCGGCGATGGGCGGCAAGGGCGGCGGCGGCCGGCGCGAGCTGGCGCAGGCGGGTGGTCCGGACGGGAGCCAGGCGGACGCGGCGCTGGACGCGATCCGGTCGGTGCTGGCGCAGGAAGAATAAGGGG
>CAXTOD010000223.1:0-4848 GCA_964245705.1 uncultured Acetobacteraceae bacterium | reverse complement strand
CTTGGCGGCGGCGCGCCGGGCGAGCCAGGCGACCCCCTTCAGGACGGGGCGGAGGGGGCGGGCCGGGGCGCCGCACCAGGTCTCGCCGGCGGGGATGTCGCGCATCACGCCGGCGGCGGCGGCCACCCGGGCGCCGGCCCCGATATTGATATGATCGGCGATGCCGGCGCGGCCGCCGAACATGGCGCCGTCGCCCACCGTCACGCTGCCGGACAGGCCCACATGGCCGGCCAGCACGCAGTTTCGCCCGATGACGCAGTTGTGGGCGACCTGGACCAGGTTGTCGATCTTGGTGTTCTCCCCCACCACGGTGTCGTCATAGGCGCCCCGGTCGATGCAGGTGCCGGCGCCCACCGTCACCCCGTCCTGCAGGATCACGCGGCCGAGCTGGGGGATGTCCATGGCGCCGGCGGCTCCGCCGGCGATGCCGAACCCCGCCTCCCCGATCACCGCGCCGGACAGGATGCGCACCCGGTCGCCGAGCAAGGCGAAGCCGATGGCCACGTTGGAGCCGAGCTGGCACTCCCGCCCGATGCAGACGCCTGGGCCGACCACCGTGTAGGCGCCGATCTGCGTACCGGAGCCTATGCGCACGCCTGGACCCAGCACGACGCCGGGACCCAGCCCCACGCCGTCCTCCATCTGGGCGGTCGGGTGCACCAGCGGCGCCCCGGGCTCTGTACGGCGGACGCGGTACAGGCGCTGGGCCGCCTTGGCATAGGCGGCCTGGGGCTCCGGCGTAAGCAGGGCGGCACAGCCGTCCGGTAAGGCGGACGCCATTGCGGGCGCGATAAAACAGGCCCCCGCCCGGCTGGCGCGGAACGCCTCCAGGTGTTTGCGGTCAGCCAGGAAACCGGCCGCCTGGGCGCCGGCGTGCTGAAGCGGCGCCACGGCGGTCAGCACCCTGTCGCCCGTCGACGGGTCGGCCAAGGCGGCCCCGCTCAGCTCCGCCAGCTCCAGGGCGGTGGCGGGAGCCATCGTTTCGTAGAAACGGGGATCGGGCGCGGCCATCCCCTCCACTCCGTCCCTACTGGGCCGGCGCGGTCTCACGGTCGAAGGTGATGGTGGTCATCTTGCCGTTCAGCGCGGTGACCACTTCCTGGGTCAGGTCCATGTCCCGGTTGGCGGCCATCACGTTGTCGCCGTTCAGCAGCACCGAGCAGTGGTGCCCTTCGTAAGCGGCTCGCACCAGGGGTTCCAGCACGGCGGCCAAGCGCTGCTGCTGGCGCGCGGCGGTGTAGCGAAGATCGCGGGTGCGGGCGTCGGCCGTCTGGTTCAGGGCCTGCTCCTGCTGCTGCAGGGGCTGGGCCTGCTGGGCGAACTGCTCCTGGCTGAGGGTGGCGCGCTTGGCGACCAGGGCCTTCTCCTGGGTCTGAAGCGAGGTCTGCTGGCCGCTGATCTCGGCGGCGGCCTGGGCCTGCAGCTGCTGCATACGGGTGGCGTAGGACTTGCCCACCGAAGACAGCCCCAGCGCCTGGGCGTTCGAATAGACGCACAGGCCGGTGATGGGCGGCCCCTGCGGCAGCGGCGGCCGCCAAGATCGACACCGGCGACACCGCCTGGATGCTGACCAGCACCGCCCTGGTGCTGCTGATGACGGTGCCGGGCCTGGCGCTGTTCTATGCCGGCATGGTGCGCAAGAAGAACGTGCTGGCCACCCTGATGCAGGCCTTCGCGATCTGCTGCCTGGTCTCCATCACCTGGACGGTGGTCAGCTACAGCCTGACCTTCACCACCGGCTCGCCGTATATCGGCGACCTGTCGCGCTTCATGCTGAACGGCATCGGCGCCAACATCTCCAAGGGCAGCGACATCGCCTTCACGCTCGGCGCCGGCTCGTCGAACCCCACGGTCACGACCATCCCCGAGACCGTGTACATGATGTTCCAGATGACGTTCGCGATCATCACCCCGGCACTGATCGCCGGCGCCTTCGCCGACCGCATGAAGTTCTCCGCCATGTGCATCTTCATGGTGCTGTGGGCGATCGTGGTCTACGCGCCGATCGCGCACTGGGTGTGGAGCCCGATCGGCTGGGTCGCGGCGTTCGGCGCGATCGACTTCGCCGGCGGCACCGTGGTGCACATCAACGCCGGCATCGCCGGGCTGATGTGCGCGATCGTGCTCGGCAAGCGCAAGGGCTTCGGCCACGACGACATGTCGCCGTACAACCTGACCTATGCGGTGATCGGCGCGTCGCTGCTGTGGGTCGGCTGGTTCGGCTTCAATGCCGGCTCCGCGGTCGGCGCCAACGGCCGCGCCGGCATGGCGATGGCGGCCACCCAGATCGCCACCGCCGCGGCAGCACTCGGCTGGATGTTCGTGGAGTGGATCGTCAAGGGCAAGCCGACCGTGCTCGGCATCATCTCCGGCGCGGTGGCCGGGCTGGTCGCGATCACTCCGGCGTCGGGCTTCGTGCTGCCGGGCCCGTCGATCATCATCGGGCTGGCCGCCGGCGTCGGCTGCTACTTCGCCTCCACCAGCCTCAAGCACGCGCTGGGCTACGACGACAGCCTGGACTGCTTCGGCGTGCACGGCATCGGCGGCATCATCGGCGCGCTGCTGACCGGCGTGTTCGCCTATGGCCCGCTCTCCGCAACCGACGCGGCGCCCGGCGGCACGGTCGGCTCCTTCGCGCAGCTGATCATCCAGGCCAAGGCGGTGTGCATCACCTTGATCTGGAGCGGCGTGCTGTCCTTCGTCCTGCTCAAGATCATCGACCTGACCATCGGCCTACGCGTCAGCGGCGACTACGAGATGGAAGGCCTCGACATGACCCTGCACGGCGAACGCATCAACTGATCCGCGTCACGCGTTGCAGCGACGAGTTCCGGGGGCAGCCAGAAGGCTGCCCCTTTTTCATGAATGTCGATCTGGTCCGCCGGGTCTCCTCCCGCGGCACCATGCACCGCCATAGGATCTGCGGCAGGACCGTTCCGAGCCGGCCCGCACGTCGACAAGGGGGCGGTTTGTTCAACGGCCACCCTCGGCGCGAGACAGCCCTGTCCAGATCGCGATCATTAGCGACAGGGCGTCCTTGTCCGAACTGGAAGGCGGAGGCTACCGCGCCAGCCTGGCGCGTCCGGTCAGAAGCCGAGGATCACGTCAGCCGCGAGGGTGAAGTTCCCGGTGCTGCTCAACCCGTCATAGGGGTGGCCGCCGCTGAACGACTTGTCCCACCGGATTTCGGGTCGGAACGCCAGCAGGGCGACGTGCGGGATGACGGGCTTGTAGCTCACGCCCCAGGTGAACTCGCTGTAGGTTTCGCGGCCGGCGGAGAAGGAGGTGTTCGGCAGGCCGTTCAGCCCGCGCACCGGGTCGAGGTTGCCGGGATAGGCGGCCACGAAGAAGCCCGAGTTGTCGCGGTAGACCTCGCCGCGGAAGTTGGCGGTCAACGTCGGTGTCAGCGCGTAGCTGACGTAGCCGGCGCCGCCATAAGCTTCCGCGCCGACCACGTCGTCGTGCAGCCAGTTGAGCTCAAGGATCAGGGTGAGCTTGTCGGTCGCCTTGTAGGTGGAAAGGATATCGCTCTCGTAGCGCATCTCGCGGTTGGCGTCGTTGCCGATCGCGTTGACGGCGTTCTCCGGTCCCAGGTGCGACAACGCCAGGATCGTCAGCTTGCCGCCTGCCAGGTTGTTCAAGCCGAAGCCGACCAGCCCGGCCGGCTCGGCGTTGTTGTCGCCGCCGTCGAAGGTGGTGCTTTCGCCGGTGTCGACCTGGCCGTAAAGGTCCAGCGTCGGGTTCACGTGCACGACCGCCTCGAGCCCAGTGTGCTGGAACGGCCCGAAGTTGAAGATGTAGGAGTGCGAATAGAACGGGTTGGTGCTGGGATCGATCGTTTCGTAGCCGATTGGCGTGACGAACTGCCCGAGCTTGAAATCGATGCCGCCGCGCACGAGCCATGGTGCGTGCAGCAGCAGGTCCGCCTGCAGCACGGTGAACTGGTTGCGGTCGCCCGTGAGGAAGTTGAACTCGCCGAGGTAGTGCGTGTAGCGCACGTCGGAACCGTAGGTGCCCTGCAGGATGAAGCCGACATCGTAGCCTGCGGCCGAGCTGTCGATCGGGCGGGTGGCGGTGAGCTGGATCTGGTTCAGCAGCACCGTGTTCGCCTTGTCGTCGAACAGCCGGCCGTAATTGAGCCCGTCCGACGGCCGGTCGAAGTTGCCGTTGATGCCGGCATCCACCTGCGCGCCAAAGGTGATGGTGCTGGTCCAGCTTTTCGGAGCTGCGGGCGCAGCAGGAACGGTGGTGGCACCAGACGGATTGACGCTGGCCGCCGGCGTCGCAGTGCCACCGGGAACTGTCTGCGCTGCAGCGATCGGTGCACATGTCAGCAGGCAGATCGTGCCCGCGATCGGCAGGGGCGCGTAATGCGATGTCATGACTGAAACCTCTCCACCTTGAGAATGAATCTAATCCGGCGAGGAAAGGCTAATTCATTTTTTGCAACAAGACAAAAGAATCGCGGGCACTCTTGAAACTATCGTGCTCCCGGTCGGGCCAATGGCATTCGGATGCAGCATTGTGATTATCCCGCCTCGGGGTGACAACATCTCTCAGGTCGGCAGCATCACCTGGATTATCCACCTGCCCTGAGCTCAGTTCGGGATGGCTCGCGGGTGTAACGCGCAGAACATGGCGTTGTGGCGATCTGCGAGCACGACAACCGGACGCACCAGCTGCATGACTTCAGGCAACCGGCCGCCAGACACAGGCTTCTGTTGCGCAGACGGAGCGTGCTGCGGCAACGTGATGCTGCGACGCCGGTCCGCCCGGCGGGCAGCCAGCCCCATCTCATACCAACGGCGGTGGGCTCTGACTCGGGTAGGATTCCCAAACCGTTGCTGA
>CAXTOD010000222.1:0-4887 GCA_964245705.1 uncultured Acetobacteraceae bacterium | reverse complement strand
GTGGACCTGGCGGTGGACGCGGCGCTGCAGGGGGTGGGGATCATCCACCTGTTCGAGGACTGGCTGCGGCCGCATCTCGACAGCGGGGCGCTGGAGCCGGTGCTGGAGCGGTGGGCGCAGCCGTTTTCCGGGCCGTTCCTGTACTACCCGGGGCGACGGCACCTGCCGGCGCCGCTGCGGGCGTTTGTGGACTTCATCAAGGCGTAGGGGAGGCGTGCATGGCGGGCGTCCCGTCCTCGATGTTCCGGCCGCCGCGGGCGATGCTGCGGAACGCGGGGGCAAACGGGCATAAACCCCGTATGCACCGCCCGCTGCCCTGCGGCAGCTGGTGCTTAATGGTCCGTTCACCCCGATGCTCTAACTGCGACGCCGGAACATCACTGCAGGCAGCACTGGGCGCGTCATCGGGCCATGAGCGACAAACCGTGCCCGGCCTGGAACCGCTTCGAGTTCGACGTCGAGCAGGCGCTTCGTCATGCCCGGCTGGACCTGGACTACATCCAGCACGGAGGTTCCGGCGTTCTTGATCGCGATCTGCGGAACGCGCCGTTGAAGCCGATGACGGTCGCGCGGCGCATCGTCAAGACGGCAGGCCTGGCGGGTCCGACCGACCTGGCGAGCCAGCACCTGGACCTGCCGTCGAGCTGGGATGCGGAACGGACTCAACGAGCCGCGGCGGTGGCAGCGCTTGTCTACCTGATCCTGACCGGGCACCTGCCCGACGCCACGCAGATCAGGCGGATCATCGCCTGACGGGAGCGCCTGGCAGCCGGGCCGTCCGGCGTCCGATGCTGCACCGCCTGCCTCGCCGTCGTCCGGCGCTCTCATCAGGATGTAGGACAGCATGGTGTTCCGCATCATGCCATCCACAGGCGGCAAGGCCGCAGCGCTTCGTGTCCGGGATCCGCCGTTCCGCAGCAGGCGGGACCGGCGGTGGTGGTCTAGGCCCGCATCGCCGGCAGCCGGTCCTCGATCCAGTCCGCCAGCGCCGCGACCTTTGCGGCGGCTTCCCGTCCCAGCTCGGTCAACGTGTAGTCGGTGTGCGGCGGCACGACGTCGTAGGAGCGCCGCACGACGAGCCTGTCGCCTTCCAGCCAGCGCAGCGTCTGCGCCAGCATCCGCTCGCTGACGCCGGGCACGCGGCGCCTGAGCCCGCTGAACCGCATCGTGCCGTCCTGCAGCGCAACGAGGATCAGCACGCCCCAGCTGCTGGTGACGTGCCTCATCACCTCGCGCGATGGGCAGCCGGGCTCGAAGAGGTCTCCCCGGCGAAGGCGATCGGCAAGGGCCGGATTGGTGGCATCGTCCATGAATCGACACTTACGCGGAGGTGCGCACTTATCAACAGTAAGAACATGACCGAGAGTAGGTGCCTGATCCAGCCCGACGGCAGCGAAGGAGAAACCCCCATGTACGCGGTCACCGCAGCCACCGGCCAACTCGGCCGCCACGTCATCGAGGAATTGCTGGACATCGTGCCGGCTGGCCAGGTCGTGGCCGCCGTGCGCAGTCCGGCGAAGGCGGCCGACCTCGCGGCCAAGGGCGTGCAGATCCGCGAGGCGGACTACGAGCGTCCGGACACGCTCCGTACTGCGTTCGAGGGTGTGGATCGCGTGCTGCTCATCTCGTCGGATGCCGTCGGCGTCCGCGCGCGCCAGCACCAGGCCGCGATCGACGCCGCGAAGACGGCCGGGGTCCAGCTGCTCGCCTATACCAGCATGCTGCATGCCGGGACCACGCCGGCCAGGCTTGCGGCCGAGCACAAGGCCACCGAAGACGCGATCGCCGCGTCCGGACTCCCCGCGGCGATCCTGCGCAACGGCTGGTATGTCGAGAACCACCTGATGGGCCTGAGCCAAGCGCTCGAGCACGGCGCGATGGTGGGTGCTGCGGGCGACGGCCGCTTCTCCGCGGCTGCCCGCGCCGACTACGCGGCGGCAGCGGCCAGGGTGCTGACCGCTGACGACCAGGCGGGCAGGGTGTACGAGCTCGCGGGCGACGAGGCGTACACGCTGGCGGAGTTCGCGGCGGAACTGTCGCGCCAGGTCGGCCGGCCGATCGCCTATCGCGATCTTTCCGAGGCCGACTACAAGGGCGTGCTCCTCGGCGCCGGTCTGCTGGAGCCGCTGGCGGACGTGCTTGCCGACGAGGATCACGTTTCCCGAAACGACACGCTGCTGGATGACGGCCGCGCGCTCAGTTCGCTGATCGGTCGCCCGACCACGCCAATGCGCGACGTGATCGCCGCAGCGTTGCGGACCGGCTAGCCAACCCGTGGACGCGGCTTCACCCTGACATCTCTGCGCCGCACTGCGCCGAGGGTTCGAAGAAGGTGAAGGAACGGGCAGCTTCCTGCCGGCCAGTGCCCAGGATGCGGCCGGTCAACCGGCGGTCGGCGGCGCACGCCGCCGCACCCGAGTGACGATGCTGCCGAGAACCGCGTCCGCAGAAACAGGACGGTGATTGCCCCGCCGGGCGATTGCGGCAAGCAATGGGTCGGACGGGTCGCAATGGGTCCAGCCCGTCCCGCCGGCCTGCTTGGTTAACCGTCCTCCCTGGACCTGCTAGAAGCCGAGGGGTCAGCCGAGGATCCGTCATGCCCGCCCCGACTTCCGCGTTTGATCCGGGCCAGCCGCGCCAGAGCCCGCAGCGGCGCGGCGTGTGCCTGGTGATCTCGGCGCCGTCGGGGGCGGGCAAGAGCACCATCGCCAACGCGCTGCGCGCCGCCGAGCCGGAGCTGATGCACTCGGTGAGCGCCACCACGCGGGCGCCGCGGCCGGGGGAGACGGAGGGGGTGCACTACTACTTCCGCACCCCGGAGCAGTTCGCCGCCATGGCGGAGGAGGGCGCGCTGCTGGAATGGGCCACCGTGTTCGGGCGGGGCTACGGCACGCCGCGCGGGCCGGTGGAGGCGTGCCTCGGCTCCGGGCGCGACATGGTGTTCGACATCGACTGGCAGGGGCACCGGCAGCTGCGCGCGGCGCTGCCGGACGACGTGGTCAGCGTGTTCGTGCTGCCGCCCTCGCTCGGCGTCCTGGAACAGCGGCTGCGCGCGCGGGCGGCCGACGACCCGGCGGAGATCGGGCGGCGGATGGAGGCGGCGCGGGACGAGATCGCGCACTGGCAGGAGTTCGACCACGTGATCGTCAACGACCGGCTGGAGCAGGCGATCAACGGCGTGCGCGCGGTGCTGAACGCGGCCCGCCTCGCCCTGCCGCGGCAGACCGGGGTGGCGGCGCTGGTGCGAAGCTTCGGCTGACCGCGCGCGCCCGGACGATGGACTTCTCGACCCTTTGCGTGCTGTGCGTCGGCGACGTGATGCTGGACCGCTACCATTACGGGGCGATGGAGCGGATCTCGCCCGAGGCGCCGGTGCCGGTGCTGCGCCTGACCCGCACCCGCGAGATGCCGGGCGGCGTGGGCAACGTCGCGAACAACATCCTGTCGCTCGGCGGCCAGGCAATCCTGGTCGGGCTGGTCGGCGAGGACGAGGCGGGAACGGCGCTACGCCGGCTGCTTGGCGGCATGAGGGGGTTGGTCGACGCCACGGTGGCGACCGGGGCGCGGCCCACGGTGTGCAAGACCCGGTTCGTCGCCGCTAACCAGCAGGTGGTGCGCGCCGACGAGGAAAGCCGGCTGCCGCTGCAGCCCGACGAGCAGGCGGCGCTGGTCGCGGCGCTGGAGGCGCATGCCGACCGTGCCTCGGTGCTGCTGCTGTCCGACTACGGCAAGGGGGTGCTGGGCGCGGCGGTGATCGCCCATGCGGTGGGCCTGGCACGGGCGCGGGGGATCGCGGTGTTCGTGGACCCGAAGTCGCGCGACTTCGGGCGCTACCGCGGGGCGACCTGCATCACGCCCAACGCGCGCGAGCTGGGCGAGGCGTCAGGGCTCGCGGTCGAGGACGAGGCGGCGGTCGAGCGGGCGGCGCGCGCGGTGATGGCCGAGGCGGAGGCCGACGCGATCCTGGCCACCCGGTCGGAGAAGGGCATGATCCTGGTCGAGCGCGACGGGGCCGCGCATGCGGTGCGGTCGCGTGCGCGGGAAGTGTTCGACGTGTCGGGCGCCGGCGACACGGTGATCGCGGCGCTGGCGCTGGCGCACGCGTCGGGGCGGTCGCTGGAGCAGGCGATGCACATCGCCAACGCCGCCGCCGGCGTGGTGGTGGGCAAGCTCGGCACCGCCACCGCGGACCTGGCCGAGGTGATGGCGGAGCTGGATCTGGCCGACCAGGAGCTGGGCGACGAGCCGGGGGAGGGGGGCAGCCTGGCCGGCCTGTCCTCGCTGCCGCGCGTGCAGGAGCTGGTGGCGCGCTGGAAGGCGCAGGGGCTGTCGGTGGGGTTTACCAACGGCTGCTTCGACATCCTCCATCCCGGGCATGTGGCGCTGCTGGCGGCGGCGCGGGCGAGCTGCGACCGGCTGGTGGTCGGGCTGAACACGGACGACAGCGTGCAGCGGCTGAAGGGGACGGAGCGGCCGGTCAATTCGCTCGCCGCGCGGGCGCAGGTGGTCGCGGCGGTGCGCCACGTCGACGCGGTGGTGGGGTTCGAGGACGACACGCCGTTGTCGCTGATCCGCACCCTGCTGCCGGACGTGCTGGTGAAGGGCGCGGACTACGCGCCTGGGCAGGTGGTGGGGGCGGCGGAGGTCATCGCTGCCGGCGGGCGGCTGGTGCTGGCGCGGCTGGTGCCGGGCGACGTCGATTTCGACCCCGGCCCCGGCCCGCGCACCCTCGTCGTGCCGGGCATCGCCGCGATCGGGGTGCAGGTGTGCTACGAGATCGTCTTCTCGGGCGAGGTCGTCGATCGGGCGCATCGGCCGATGCTGCTGTTCAACCCCTCCAACGATGCCTGGTTCGGCGCGTCCGGTCCTCCGCAGCATCTGGCGCAG
>CAXTOD010000221.1:0-4920 GCA_964245705.1 uncultured Acetobacteraceae bacterium | reverse complement strand
CGGGTGTTCGCGCGGGCCACGGCCGGCCATGGCGGGCCGGCCGTGGCAGGATCGGCCGGGACCGGATAGAAGCGGCCGGCCGCGTCCAACCCGCCCCCGCCTGGCGACGCCGCGTCGGAGTCGAGCGCCCGTTGGACCAGCGTTGAGTCACGAGACGATCCTGCACCGGACGCTGCGGCCGCTGGTGGGCCGGCTGGCCGGAACCCGGTTACGCCGGACGCCCTGAGCGGACTCCGGCTCCTGACCGGGATCGGCGCCGCGTGCTGCTTCGCCTGCGGCAGCGGCCGCCTGGCGGCCGGTGCCGGGCTGTTCCTCCTGTCGATGCTGCTGGACCGCGCGGACGGCGAGCTGGCCCGGCGGAGCGGACGGTTCAGCCGGTTCGGCGGCCGCCTCGACCTCCTGTCCGACTGCGTCTCGACCATGGCCGCGTTCGTCGGCCTGGGCATCGGCCTGGCGCCCGGCTGGCGAACGCCCGGGATCGGCTACGCGATGGGCCTGCTGGCCGCGGTCTCGACCGCGTTCATCTTCGTCCGGCTGAACATGCCCAAGGCGTCCATCGGCGCCGGCGGGGAGCGGCCGCTGCCGTGCCGCCCGTTCGACCCGGACGACGCGATGCTGCTGGTCCCGGTGGCGATCTGGTGCGGCGGCGCCTCGTGGATCCTGCTGGCCAGCCGCATCCTCACCCCGATCGCGGCATTGCTGGCCGCCGCCGCCGGCTTGGCGCACCGCAGGCATGCCCTTCGGTTGGCACGGGAAGACGCACCGAGCTGAAACGCCTGAAGCATGCCACGGATCCAAGGCCTGCAGCCGACCCGGAGCGGGCGTTGACAAAAAGCAAGCCCGCCTCGCCATCGGCCGTCCACTTATTCAAGTGTAGGCTCCGCTGAAGCAATCCATGATTGGGAGATTCCATGTCGGTTGAAGCTGCGGCTTGGTTGCAGGCGTTTGCAGGGATTGCAACTTTCGGAGCGGCGTGTTTCGCAGCCTACTTCACGAAGACAGCTCCAAGCAGAGCGGCTCAGCTGTCAGAAAAGTTGCGCAAACAGAATGACGATGCTAGCCTGCACAAACGAGAGAAGCGATGGGTCTTGCTTATAATGATGCAGGAACGAGGCCGTATCGGCTCCGACGACGCTCAGAAAGCAGTAAATTCGATCCCCGTCGTATTTGCTGGTGACGACAAGGTCATGGCGGCATATCGCCGATTGTCAGGTCAGCATGGGCCTTATACACCGGAGCGGTTACGCCTGTATCTTGCCCTCACGACGGAAGTTGCGCGTTCTACAGGCTTCTCGGACGTGATTACAGTAACCGACGTGGATGTCGGCTACTTCATATATGCCAACCTGCCTCCTGATAAGTCAGACGCAAACTTTTCTATCCTTATGGATCAGCAGGATAAGCTGCGCCAAACACTTGTTCGCATTGCTGAAGGCATTGAGAGCCACCGTCCAGACGCATGAACCTTATGATCCTACCTGCCGTTCTTCTACCACATCATTGCAGTCAATTGCTGTAGAGACTTGTTCACCACTATCCTCAGCGTTTGGGCTTATCTAAATTAGAGCATCTTTGCTCATCCGGGTTTGGTTCAAATGCTCTCGTCCGTTGTCTTGACGAGCATCTTAAATCCTGATCACATCATTTGCCTGACCGGGCTCTGCTTCATGCGGCCTGGGTGGCAAGGATGCCCGACAGGGCGTCGAGCAGGATGGCGCACTCGGCATCGGTGCCGACGGTGATCCGCAGGTGGTCGGCGATGCGGGGCTTGTCGAAGTGGCGCACCAGCACGCCCGCCTCGCGAAGTGCTGCCTGCAGCGCGGCACCGCCCCGCCGGGCATGGTGCGCGAGCACGAAATTGGCCGCCGACGGCAGCACGGAAAAGCCGAGCCGCTCCAGACCCGCCGTCAGGTGCCCGCGGCTCCGCATGATCCGGGCGCGCGTGTTCTCGAACCAGGCCTGGTCCTCGACCGCGGCGACCGCGCCGGCCTCGGCCAGCCGGTCCAGGGGATAGGAGTTGAAGCTGTCCTTGACCCGCACCAGCGCCTCGATCAGCGACGGGTCTCCGAACGCCGCACCCACCCGCAGCCCGGCCAGCGCCCGCGACTTGGACAGGGTGTGCACCACCAGCAGGTTGGGGTGGCGGGCGATCAGCGGCACCGCCGAGGCCGCGCCGAAATCCACGTACGCCTCGTCCACCAGCACCGGCTGGTCGGGATGCTCGACGAGCAGCGCCTCGATCCCGGACAACGGCAGGGCGATGCCGGTGGGCGCGTTGGGGTTGGCGACGATGATCGCGCCGCACCGCCGCCGGTAGTCCTCGACCCGCACCGCGAGCCCGTCATCCAGCGGCACCGTCTCGTAGGACACGTCGTACAGCCGGCAGTACACCGGATAGAAGCTGTAGGTGACGTCGGGAAACAGCAGCGGCGCGTCGTGCCGGAGCAGCCCCTGGAAGGCGTGCGCCAGCACCTCGTCGGACCCGTTGCCGACGAACACCTGCGCCCGGTCGATCCCGTGGTGCCGCGCCAGCGCGTCCCGCAGCGCCCCGCTGGCGGGATCGGGATACAGCCGCAGCGCGTCCCCGGTGGCCGCACGGATGGCGTCCAGCGCGTGCGGGCTGGGCCCGTATGGGCACTCGTTGGTGTTGAGCTTGACCAGCCCCGCACGCTGCGGCTGCTCGCCCGGCACGTAGGGCACCAGGCCGTGGACGCGGTCACTCCAGAAGCGGCTCATGGGACGGACACCGGACGGTTGGCATGGACGGAACGCCCGACGGTATAGGGCCGCCGCCGCACGGTGTCGCGAGGGACGGAACGGTGTGCCGGGGCGGGACGTGAAGGGGGAACGGCCAGACAGGATCCCCGCCCATGCTGCAGAACATCCCCGCAGGCGCCGGACGCGCGCTCCAGAACGTGCGCAGCGGCGCCGACAAGCTGGTGTCGGCCGATCCCGCCTTTGCCGCGGTGCCGGAGGTGATCCAGCTGAGCTCGCCCGCCTTCGCGCAAGGGGGGTTTATCCCGCCCGAACACACCGCCGACGGCGCCAAGCTGTCGCCGCCGCTGGAATGGATCGGGGTACCGCCGGAAGCGGAGTCCCTGGTGCTGCTGATCGAGGACCAGGACAGCCCGACCCCGCGCCCGCTGGTGCACGCCATTCTGGCGGGGCTGGCGGCAAAGGATGGCGGCCTTGCCGCCGGCGCCCTGCCCAGCCCGCAGCACGACGGCGAGCCGCTCGACATGGGCCGCAACTCCTACCTGCAGCGCGCCTACCTGCCGCCCGACCCGCCGCGTGGGCACGGGCCGCACCGCTACGCGTTCCAGCTCTTCGCGCTGGACACCGTGCCGGAGTTCAACAGCGTGCCCGGACGCAGCGCCCTGGTGGCCGCCCTGAAGGGTCACGTGATCGCGCGCGGGATGCTGCTCGGGACCTACGAGCGCACATAGCTCCCGCTCCGGGGTCAGGACAAACCCTGGCCCCGCGCTGCGGCGTCAGCGGATCAGCTTGAGCGCCGCCAGGCCGACCGCCAGCCTGGTCGCGTCCAGCACGCCGTTGCCGACCGCGTTCTCGTAGCCGCTCGCCGCCTGGTAGCCCCAGTTGTCGCCGGCCCTGATGTCGGTCGAGACCAGCGAGCCTAGGGAGTACAGGAGCGGGTTGAGCTGTCCGGTGCGGCCGCCCAGGCCCTGCACGAACAGGGCGTTGACCCCGTTCAGCTGCGGCGCGACGAAGCTGGTGCCGCCGTAGAAGTTCACGACCTCGCCCTCCTCGACGTACTGGTAGCCGGACTCCGGATCGGCGTTGGTCGACAGGTCGGGCGAGTTGCGCCCGGCGAAGTTGGCCGGCAGCACGTATTGCAGCACCGGACCCGCCCCGTTGTCCTGGGTCAGCGTCTGCCCCGGCTTGGTCAGGGTGATGCCCTTGACGCCGTCCTGGTACCAGGGCTTGCCGAAGTAGGAGCTCACCCCGCCGCCGTCGCCGGTGGAGAACACCGCCGACACCGGCAGGTCCGCGGCGTGCCCCTGGGCCGCCGCCTCGCTGGAGATGTAGTCCCAGCCCCAGGCCTGCTGCTGCGCCACCGACAGCAGCACCCCGTCGGTCAGGCTGAACGAGAACGGCAGCGTGGTGCCGCCGGCGGCCGTCACCAGCGGGTCGCTGGACGGATGGTCCACCGCGTAGGGCGCGTTGCAGACCGGGTTCTTGGCGCTCGGCGTGCCGTAGGCGGGGCAGCCCTCCACGGTGTCGAACGAGCCGGAATCTCCGGACGCGATGAACACCGTCTGGCCCTGCAGCGCCATCTCGAGGAAGGCGTCGTGGAACGCGTCGAGCAGGGAGGTCTGACTGCTGGAGGGCGAGGCGATGTCGGTGAAGAAGTCGAGCTCCGGCTGGCCCCAGGAGGACGACACGGTGTCGGCGACGTTGTCCGACGCGGCCGCCTCGAAGCCGTCGATGAAGTTGGCGTTGGTGTTGTTGGGCGCGATGTAGACCCGCTCGTTGGCACCGGGCGCGATCGCGCCGGACTCCTCGACGTCCAGGTCGGTCTCGCCCTCGCCCAGCGCGTCGCTCGGCGCGATGGTGGTGCCGCCGTCGACGTTCACGGTGGTGATCCGCGTTTGCGACACGTTCAGCCCGATCTCCTTCCAGAACAGGTAGGCGTCCGACGGCTTGAAGTTGGCCAGCGTCACGATGCCGATCGTGCTGCCGCGGCCGTTGACGCCGAGCGCGTAGATCGGGTTGACGTCGTAGAACCGTTCGAAGTCGGCCGGAAGGTAGTTGCCGGGGGTGCCGCCGGTGAGGGTGGCGGAACCGACCGCCGCGGGCGTCGCGGCATGCCCGACCGCCGCCACCGCGCGCTGCGACCGCGGGTGGGTGAACGTGTTCAGGCCGCCGATGCCGCGCACCAGGCCGCGCAGCGCGCGCGGC
>CAXTOD010000220.1:0-4974 GCA_964245705.1 uncultured Acetobacteraceae bacterium | reverse complement strand
GTGCACGATCCTGTCGACGATCGATCCGAAGAAGCTCATGAGGAGGTCCAGTCCGTGGGGTGCGCCGGTCGATACCAGTCCGGGATACGACGTGCCGGACACGGCGCGGTTCCGATCCGGACCGGCTGGTGCTAGAAGCGGTGCCTCCTCCAGCCCGCGCGACCGAAAGGCGATCATGCGTCCAGACGACCGCCGGCTTCGGAAGAAGCGGTCCATACGCTGCGCCGTCGTCCTGGCGGTGACGGTCCTGTCCGGATGCGTGCAGGCGGGACCGCCGGAGATGCGCGTCGACGACCGCGCCAACCCGGCCAGCCTGATCGACAGCTACCTGATCGCCCGCGGCATGGCGCTCAGCTACGGCCATTCCGGCCGAGCCAGCCGCGACGACATCAGGGAGCTGGTGCAGTACGACCGCGCCGCGCTGGTGGCGGTGGTGACGGCCGAGCTGCAGCCCAGCGACGGTCGCGACCAGCAGGCGGAGCGCGCGCTGCAGGCCCTGGTGGCCTTCACCGGCGACAAGGACCTGCGCCCCGACACGGACGCGCTGCCGGAACCGTCCGCCAACCCTTGAGGCTCAGAAGTTGACGTTGGTGCGGAAGCCGAGTACCGCGGCGTCCGGCGTGTTCGTGGTGGCGCCGGGCCGTATGATGTACTGGAAGTCCGGCTGCAGCGTCACGCCGCGGAACAGGTGGGCGATATAGGTCAGCTCGACCGTCTGCTCCGTGTTCTGCGGCCCGTAGGCGGGGCCGAAGCCGTCGATCGCCACCGGCAGCGACGCACCCTGCTCGAATGCGATTTCCTCCGCGCGGGTGAAGGCGCCGCTCATCTCGATCCACTGGAACGAGGCGCCGAGCGTGTCCTTGGGCCGTCCCCAGGGCGCGCCGGTGGTGGTGGCCGCGACGAAGGCGTGCTGCGTCAGCGGGCTGATCCGGTCGGTCGCGTGCACCCAGCCGCCGAACACGACCACCCCGTCGGTCGGACCGGAGCCCTGCCGCAGCAGCATCTGGTCGAACAGCACGTAATAGTCGTCGCGGTCCTGGCTGGCGAAGGTGCCGCCGTAGATGGCCTGCGGCACCCCCCGCCTGTTGTCCAGCACGTCGGCATAGCGGTGGGTGTCGCGGTCGTAGCCGAGCTTGTAGTGGCCGATCAGGTGGTTGCGGCCGAACACCGGCACCCAGCCCAGCTCCACCGGGATCGACGCGCCGGACTTGCGCGGGTCGGCCCAGGCGAAGCCTGAGCTGCCGCCGCCGCCGGTGCCGTAGTCCGGATCCACCGAGAACAGGCCGACCTGGAGGTAGACCTGCGGGATGACCAGATAGCGCACCTGGCCGCCGAAGCTCGCCTGCGGCCAGTCGTCCTCGCCGGGGTAGTTCGGCAGCGGATGGGGATTGCCGCAGAACAGGACGTTGACGAAGTCGCAGTAAAGCGGGGAGGCGGCGAAGAAGTTGCCCACCGGCAGCCAGCCGGCGACGAGGTCCAGCCGGTTGTGGAACAGGCTCTGCTCGCCGTACGCGTACACCATGTGGGCGATGACGTTGCCGCCGCCGCCGTAGATCTCCTGGAACGTCGCGAGGTCGTCGCCGATCGAGTCCGCGGACAGGTTGCGTCCTTCACGGTTGACGACGATGGAGTGGAACGCGGCTCCCTGCCAGCCGAGCAACTTGTCGAGGTCGAGGTTGACCTCCAGGCCGATCTGGCCGTCGGTGGCGAAGGTTTCGCGCCTGCCGCCGGAAATGTTGCCGCCGTTCTCGGTCAGGTAGTCGAGGTTGACGTTGATGCCGCGCGCCTCGAGCCGGGTCCTGAGGCCGTCCCAGTCCCCGAACAGGTGGTCGGAGCCGAACGGCGAGCTGAACAGCGGGCCGATGCCCGGCTCCGACACCTCCTGGCTGGCCCCGGTGGCGAAGCCGGAGTTCGAGGTGCCTGCGTCCGACGGCTGCGACCCCGCCGCCGGTGGCGGCTGCTGCGCATGGGCCGGCATCGCGATGGACAGGCCGAGCAGACCCATCACCACGCATCCGATCCGGGCGGCCTTTCCTGCCGCGCTCGACAGCCAGTCCTGCACCGACGATCCCCGCCGCAGCCGAAGCGCGTGCAGGCTAGCCGATCCCTCGATCCAGGCCAGGACCGCGGAACGCGCATCTCCGCTTTGTCACGGCAGGTTGCAGATCTGCAACGGCCGCCCGGCCCCGGCCCGTCAGCCCGGACGGGCCCGCACCGGCGCCGCCTTCTGTGCGTCGCGTCGCAGCCGCTTCTCGCCCAGCAGCAGCAGGATCGGTGCTGCGATGAAGATCGACGACGACGTGCCCACCACGATCCCGAACAGCATCACCCACGCGAACCCGGCCAGGGTGTGGCCGCCGAACAGGGCCAGCGGCAGGGCGGCCAGGAACACGGTCGACGAGGTGCCCAGCGTCCGGTTCAGGGTCTCGTTGATCGACAGGTCGATCAGCTCGCGCAGCGGCATGGTTCGGTACTTGCGCAGGTTCTCCCGCACCCGGTCGTACACCACCACCTTGTCGTTGGTGGAGTAGCCCAGCACCGTCAGGATCGCCGCCACCATCACCAGGTCGAACTCGAACCGGCTCAGCGCCAGGAAGCCGATCGTCTTGGTGATGTCCAGCACCAGCGTCGCCACCGCGCTGACCGCGAACTCCCACTCGAAGCGGAACCAGATATAGGCCAGGATCATCAGCAGGCTGATGCCCAGCGCCAGCATGCCGTTGCGGAACAGCTCGGCCGACACCGACGCGCCCACCGCGTCGGCGCGCAGGATCTGCGTGCCGGGCTGCGCCGCTACCACGCCGGCCCGCACCCGCTCCACCAGCGCCTGCGTCGCCGCCTCCGAGCGCGTGTCGGTGCCGGTCGGCGCCTGCAGCCGGATCAGCACGTCGTTGTCGGCGCCGAAGCGCTGCAGCCCGGCGCCGGACACGTGCTGCGCGCCCAGCCCGGCCCGCAGCCGGCCGAAATCGGCCGCGACCGGCGTGCGCGCCTCGACCACGATGCCGCCGCTGAAGTCGATCCCGAGCGACAGGCCGGGATAGAAGAACAGCCCCACCGACAGCAGCGACAGGAACGCCGAGGTCGCCAGGCCGAGGAACCGGCCGCGCATGAAGCGGATCCGGGTGCCGTCCTTGACGAACCGGAACAGGGGGCGGAACGGCATGGGCTCGCCTCAGACCGGCAGGAGGACGGGGCGCGTCAGCGCGTACCAGCGCACCATCAGCATCCGCGACAG
This sequence comes from uncultured Acetobacteraceae bacterium, assembly GCA_964245705.1. GTDB lineage: Bacteria > Pseudomonadota > Alphaproteobacteria > Acetobacterales > Acetobacteraceae > Lichenicola. The sequence goes on along the minus strand of CAXTOD010000220.1, from coordinate 1,739 downwards.
CAGCAGGGTGGTGAACAGGGTGGTGACGATGCCGATGGTGATGGTCAGCGCGAACCCCTTGACCGCGCCGGTGCCGAACACGAACAGCATCACGTGCGCCAGGAACGCGGTTGCGTTGCTGTCGACGATGGTCGAGGTCGCCCGCTCGAACCCCGCCTGCATCGCCGCGATCGGCGTGCGCCCGCGCCCGACCTCCTCACGGATGCGCTCGTTGATCAGGATGTTGGCGTCCACCGCCATGCCCAGCGTCAGCAGCAGCCCAGCCATCCCCGGCAGGGTCAGGGTGGCGCCGAACAGCGACAGGATCGCTATCATCAGCACTAGGTTGGCCAGCAGCGCGAGGTTCGCGTACCAGCCGAACAGCCCGTAGAACGTGCCCATGAAGGCCACCACCAGCACGAAGCCGACGGCGAGGCTGATGGCGCCGGCACGGATCGAGTCCGCCCCCAGGGTCGGCCCGATCGAGCGCTGCTCGATCACCGTGAGCGGCGCCGGCAGCGCGCCCGCGCGCAGCAGCAGCGCGAGGTCGGTGGCGCTGCGGGCGGTATAGGAGCGCCCGGTGATCTGCCCCGACCCGCTCGGGATCACGCCCTGGATCACCGGGTCGGTGATCACCTTGTTGTCCAGCACCACCGCGAACGGCTTGCCGATGTTGGCCCGGGTGATCTCGGCGAACTCGCGCGCGCCGACGCTGTCCAGGGTGAAGTTGATCGCCCAGCCCCCGGTCTGGGTGTCGCGCGACGCGCTGGCGTTGGTCAGGTCGGCGCCGTCCACGTCGACATGGTGCATCACCGGCACGAGCTGGTGCGGGTCGTCCTGCATCGGCAGCAGGTCCACGCCGGGCGGCACCGCGCCTTGCGGGCTCACGCCTTCCGCCACCAGGTGGAACGTCATCTTGGCGGTGGTGCCGAGCAGCTGCTTGATCCGGTCCGGGTCGCTGACGCCCGGGAGCTGCACGACGATGCGGTCGTCGCCCTGTCGGGTGATGTCGGGATCGACCGCTCCGGTGGCGTCGATCCGCCGCCGCACGATCTCGATCGACTGCGCCACCGCGTCCCGCGCCCGCAGCCGCATCGCCGGCGGCGACAGCGTCACCGCGATCCGCCCGTCCGGCAAAGTGGACACCGCGAACTCGTTCGGCGTGGTGGTCGGCAGTGCTGCCAGCGTGGCGACGTCGCGGTCGTGCTCGGCCGGGCTGCGCGGGGTGAAGGTGACGGCGCCGCGCGACCGGTCCGCGCCGAGGTTACGGTAGCCGAGCCCGGCCTTGAGCAGCGACTGCCGCACCTGGTCGGTCAGGGTGTCGAGCCGCTCACGCGTCAGCGCGTCGAGGTCGACCCGCATCAGCAGGTAGGACCCGCCGCGCAGGTCGAGCCCGAGATGGATCTGCGGCCGCGGCAGGCCGGCCGGCAGGCGGACGAAGTTGGGCAGGCACAGCAGCAGGCCGAGGAGGCAGGCGGCCACCACGGCGGCAGTTCTCGCGCGGCTGTAGTACATCATGACGAGCGGGCCTGCCTCCGGGAACCGCCCGTTGCGGCGGCGGCCGGAACATGCCGGGCCGTCCTGCCGGATGCAACCGCGGCACCCGGTCAGCGCGCCCTTGCCGGACGGAGGAGCGCCGCGTCCAGCTCCGGATCATCGCGCGTCGCCACGCCGGCCGGCGCCCAGAGATGCGGGAACAGCCGCTCGCTCTCGCCCAGGGGAAAGGCGATCCGCAGCGGCGCTCCTCCGTCCGGCAAGGG
>CAXTOD010000219.1:3013-4990 GCA_964245705.1 uncultured Acetobacteraceae bacterium | reverse complement strand
TCACCTGGTCGAGCACCCGCGGCCACTCCTTTTAGCGCCCTTGCTCGGCCAGCGAATCGAACACCAGCGCCTAGTCGGCTCCGCTGGCCATCCCCTCCGCCGCGCCGGACAGCAGCCGGTTCGCCCAGTCGAGCCCCCCAACCCCGGCCAGCAGCGCCGTCACCACCAGCACGACCCGCCGCCCGACCAGAGGACGGCCGCCCAGGCCGGACACGACCTCGCTCACCAGCCCGAGCCCGGGCAGGATCATGATCGCGTCGCCGGGCGCGCCGAGGAACCGGAACAGGTGCTGCACCGGCGACACCGGCAAGGCGCCACGGAACGCCAGCAGGGTGAGCGCCGCCAGCAGCAGCGGCACCGCCGTCAGCGCCAGCAGGGCCGCGATCATCTGCGACCAGCAGAACACCGGCATCGCCGCAAGCGCCATGCCGGGGGCGCGCATGTTCAGCATCGTGGCCACCAGGTTGGCCGAGTACAGGAGGATGGCGAGGCCGGACACGTAGAGCGCCCCCAGCGGCAGCCACGCCGGCAACCCCGGCAGCAGCCCGCACAGCACCATCGCGAGGCCGCAGGCGGTCAGCAGCAGCGACGCGTCGGCCAGGCGCGGGAACGCGGTGTCGCCGGCGCCGACCTGCAGCGGCACGACCGAGGTGCCGAGCCCGCCCAGCAGCGCCGGGATCGCGGCAAAGGCGACCATGATCGGGCCGTGCTGCAGGGCGACCACCCGCCAGGCCGCCGCGTGCGGCCCCTGCATCAGCGACGGCACGTGCAGGCACAGCGACAGCACCCCGCCCACCAGCCCGGCGAGGATCGCCAGCAGGATGAAGCCGGCCCCGGTCCGGAGATGGTTCGAACGGCCCGACAAACGCGGCATGATGCTCCTTGGACCCGTGCTGGCGGGATCGCGTCCCGCGGCGGCACCCTAACCGCCCGCGCAAGCCCCGGGCATCATAGCTGCGCGAGCGCTCAACCGGGCAGGCCCTGCCGCCCCGCCTCGTCCCGGTTCTGCTCCTGGTTCTGCAGCGTCACCAGGGTGAACAGGCCGAACGGCGGCACCGGCTCGATCCGGGCCGCCTTCAGATCGGGTTCGGGCAGCAAGGATTCCATGGCGAAATCCGGATGCCAGCCCAGCGAATGCGACGCACGCGCCATGCCCCGCTCCACCGCGAGGCGCAGGCCCCCGGTTGCCAGGAAGTGGTTCACGAACAGGATGTGGCCGCCCGGCCGCACCACCCGCTTCAGCTCCGCCAGCAGCCGGCGCGGGTTCGGCACCACGGAGGCCACGAACATCGCGACCGCGACGTCGAAGCTCGCATCGGCGAAGTCGGTCGCCTCGGCATCCATCTCCAGCAGCGCCTCGACGTGCGGCAGGCCGGCCTCCGCCACCCGCTGCCTGGCGCGCGCCAGCATGGCGCCGGACAGGTCGATGCCGGTGATCCGCTTGGACGCCTCGTAGTGCGGCAGGGCGAGCCCGGTGCCGACGCCGACCTCCAGCACCCGCGCGCCGGACAGCCGGTTCACCGAGGCGACCGCGCGGCGGCGGCCGAAGGCGGAGATGCCGCCGAACACCCCGTCGTACACCCCGGCCCAGCGCTGGTAGGCCGCCTTCACCGCGTCCACGTCCAGCGCGGAGCGCGGCGACGGCACGGCCGGCGCGCAGTCCGGCGGCTCCTACAGGGTGCCCGGACCGCTCACCGGCGGAACCGGCGCGCAGGGAGGCCGGGAACCGGGTGCCGCGCGGCGAGCGGGGTCGATCTTGTTCTCATCGGGGCACGTGGCTCATGGAACCCCCTCTCTGCCCTGCCCCGGCTCCGCCATCAAGAGCGTGCGCGTCCCGTGGGCCGCACGGCAACGCGAGTTTGCCGCCGGGGGGACATCCCCGCTATCCTGTGCGTCCCGTTCCAGGAAAGTCCTGCCGATGCTGATCTGGACCATGGTGATCATCTCGGCGGTGGTGTGGCCGTCGATCTGGATCTG
>CAXTOD010000219.1:2637-2998 GCA_964245705.1 uncultured Acetobacteraceae bacterium | reverse complement strand
CTTCCGGGTGGAGCTGTACGAGTGGTACGACAACCGCTTCGGCCCGGACCGCGAGAAGAAGAAGGTCAAGATGGAGCGCCCGAGGATGTACGAGTAGGCGCGGCAGCCCCCGTCACCCGGGCCGGCGCAGCCGCGCCTCGATCCGGTCCCAGATCAGGCCGGCGCTGTTGATGCCGTCGAAGCGGTCGATCTCCTGCAGCCCGGTGGGCGAGGTGACGTTGATCTCGGTCAGCCAGTCGCCGATCACGTCGATGCCGACGAAGGTCAGCCCCCGCTCGCGCAGCATCGGGCCGATGCGCCGGCAGATCTCCTGCTCCCGCGCCGTCAGCCGCGACTGCCCCGCCACCCCGCCCACGTGCAT
>CAXTOD010000219.1:0-2627 GCA_964245705.1 uncultured Acetobacteraceae bacterium | reverse complement strand
GTTGGACCGCGCCTCGCCTTCCGCCGGCACCCGGTTGATGGCGCCGATCGGCTCCCCGTCGGCCAGGATGATGCGCTTGTCGCCCTGGCGCACCGCCTTCTCGTAGCGCTGGATCATCAGCGGCTCGCGCGAGCGCGAGAAGAACATCTCCAGCAGCGAATGGAGGTTCTCGTCGTCCTCGCGGATCCGGAACACCCCCGCCCCGCCGTTGCCGAACAGCGGCTTGACGATGATGTCGCGGTGCTCGGCCCGGAAGTCGCGGATCGCGGCCAGGTCCCAGGAGATCAGGGTCGGCGGCATCAGTTCGGGGAAGTGCGTGACCAGCAGCTTTTCCGGCGCGTCGCGCACCGAGCGCGGGTCGTTCACCACCAGCGTGCCGCTGCCGTCGGCGTGGTGCACGTGCTCCAGCATGTGCGTCGCGGTGATGTACGCCATGTCGAAGGGCGGGTCCTGTCGCATCAGCACCACGTCGACGCCGTGGAGGTCGAGCACCTGCTCGTCGCCCAGCGTCGCGTGCGCGCCCGCCACGCGCTGCACCGTCACCGGACGGCCCCGCGCGGTCAGCCGCTCGGTGCGGCCGGCGCCCGGCGACGCCTTGCCTTCCCGCAGGCTCATCGCCCGCACGTCGTACAGCCACAGGCTATGCCCGCGGGCCTGCGCTTCCAGCATCAGGGCGAAGGTCGAGTCGCCGTTGATGTCGATGCCATGGATCGGATCCATCTGCACCGCGACCTTCAGGGGAGTGGCCATGGACAGCGATCCTTCAGGGTCCGAGATGCGCGCGCAGCCATCCGGCCACGGTGGCGTGCCATTGCAGCGAGTCGGCCGGCTTCAGCACCCAATGGTTCTCGTCCGGGAACACCAGCAGCCGGCTGTCGATCCCGCGCCGCTGCAGCGCGTCGAACGCGCCGAGCCCCTGCTCCAGCGGGATGCGGAAGTCCCGGCCGCCATGGATGACCAGCTGCGGCACCCGCCACGCCGCGACGTGGTCGGCCGGGTTGAACCGCTCATAGGCGGCCGGGTCGCTCCACGGCGTGTGGCCGGGGCCGCCATGCTCCCACTCGGCGAACCACAGCTCCTCGGTGGCGAAGCCCATCATGCGGTCGTCGAACACCCCGTCATGGGTGACCAGGCACTTCCACGGCCCGTTCCAGTTGCCGGCGATCCAGTTGATCATGAACCCGCCATAGGACGCGCCGAGCGCGCAGGCGCGGCCGCCGTCCAGGAACGGGTACTTCGCCAGCGCCGCCGCCCAGCCCTTCCGCAGGTCCTCCAGCGGCCGGTCGCCCCAGTGCCCGGAGATCGAGTCGGTGAACGCCTGCCCGTAGCCGGTGGAGCCGTGGAAGTCGATCATCACCGCCGCGTAGCCCAGGCCCGCATAGAATTGCGGGTTCCAGCGGTACGACCAGTCGTTGCCGAACGAGTTCTGCGGCCCGCCATGCACCAGGAAGGCGACGGGATAGCGCCGTCCGGGCTGGTAGCCGTCCGGCCTGACCACGTAGCCGTGCACGGTCTCGTCGTTCCAGCCCTTGAAGCTGAACTGCTCCGCCGGCGCCATCTCCACACCGGCCAGCCGGTCGGCGTCGACATGGGTGAGCTGCACCGCCTGCCCGCCCCTTGCCGGCACGCGCCAAAGCTGCGCCGGGCTGTCCAGCGCGTCGCGCTGCACCACGAGGTCGCCGCCGGCCAGCACCGCGTCGGACACGTGCCCCCCGTCGGTCAGCGTCCTGACCTGCCCCGACGCCACGTCCAGCGCGAACAGCTTCGACTGCCCCAGCTCCTCCGCGGTGACGAACAGGGTCCGGCCGTCCCTCGACCACAGCAGCGTTTCCGCCGAGCGGTCCCAGTGCGGGTCGACCTCCCGGACGGCGCCGGTGCCGAGATCCATCACCATCACGCCGAACCGGTCGGCCTCGAACCCCGGCCGCTTCATCGCCCGGTAGGCGAGCCGCGTGCCGTCCGGCGACACCACCGGCTCCGCGTCCCACGCCGTGTTCGCCGCGGTCAGGTCCCGCGGCGGCTCCGAGCCATCCACCGGGCTGCGATAGATGTCGAAGTTGGTGCTCCAAGGCTCTGATCTTCCAGCAACCCGAACCGAGAAGAACACGCCTCCCCCATCCGGACTGACCGCGTAGTCGGCGTCGTCGCCGAACGGCTTGGAGGGCGTGTCGCCGTCGATCCCCTTCATCAGCGGCACCGGCTGCCCGGTGGCGATCCCGTTGCCGTCCAGCGCCAGCGCGAACAGGTGGTTGCGCGTGCCGTCCGCCCACTGGTCCCAGTGCCGGACGAACAGGTGGTCGAACACCATGCCGTCCGCCTTGGCGGCCTTCTGGCGGTCCTGCCGCGCCTTGGTGTCGTCCGGAGAATCCGTGTCCGGATACACCGCCAGCGACACCACCAGGTGCCTGTCGTCGGCCGACAGCCGGAAGCTGGACACGTCGGCCGGCAGGCGCGTCACCTGCACCGGCGGCCCGCCGGCCACGGGCAGTCGCCAGACCTGGTCCGAGCCGCCGCGCCCGGAGATGACGTAGAGCGCGCGGCCATCCGCCGACCACCGCGCCTGCGTGGCGTCGCGGTCGGCACCCGCCAGCACCGACGGCGCGGCGCCCGGGCCTGCCAGCGACAGC
>CAXTOD010000218.1:0-5031 GCA_964245705.1 uncultured Acetobacteraceae bacterium | reverse complement strand
TGGTGCCGACACTCGGAATTGAACCGAGGACCTACTGATTACGAATCAGTTGCTCTACCCCTGAGCTATGTCGGCATCCACAAGGCCTATACAAAACCCCGGACTGCACCGCAACATGGGCAGGCCGGCCTGATCGTGCCGGCAGCCCGATCGCGGGTGCCGCATCGTCTGTCGAGGTTGTCCTGCGCATGAGTGCTGCCGGCTCCGTTTCCGCGCGTCCCAGGCGGTTCCGGCCCAAGGTGAAGCTGAAGGGCTTCCGGATCCGCCGGCGCAGCGGGGACAAGGATTCGCTCAAGCTGCACGTGCTGGACGGGCTCGTGGAATGCACCTTCTGCGGCTACTTCCAGCGCATGCCCGAGCTGGCGCCGGGCCGGGTCGCGGAGTGCAGCCGCTGCCACGGGCGCCTGGGACGCCGGCGCACCAACCCGCCGGTGTCCACCCCGCTCGCCTTCTGCATCGCGTCCGCGGTGCTGTACCTGGTCGCCGCCACCCTGCCGCTGATGACGCTCGACCTGTACGGGCGGGTCCACCAGGTGACGCTGCTGACCGGTCCGATCGAGCTTTGGCGCGAAGGCTGGACCCTGGTCGCCGTCCTGGTGGCGCTGGCGACCGCGGTCATGCCGCCGATCGTGATCGCGCTGATGCTGGCGGTGCTGGCAGGGGCGTCGCGGCAGAAGCTGCCCGACTGGGCGCCGCGGCTGATGCGCCGCTACGAGCAGCTGCGGCCGTGGTCGATGGTCGAGGTGTACATGCTCGGCATCTTCGTCGCCTATACCAAGCTGATCGACCTCGCCTACGTCACCCTGGGTCCGGCGGTGTATGCGCTGGCGGGGCTGATGCTGACCATGGCGGCGACCGACTCCACCGTCGATGTCGACCTGATCTGGCACAAGCGCCAGGTGTCGCGCTTCGTGCGCCGGGCGGACGGCAAGCGCATGATCCTGTCCACGGTGGACGCGTCCGAGATCGAGCTGCCGCCGGCCTGCCAGATGGTGGGCTGCCCGACCTGCGGGCTGGTGATGACCGCGCGGCACGACCTGCCGCAGGAGAACCTGCTCGGCCGCTGTCCGCGCTGCAACGACTCCGTCCGCCGGCGCAAGCCGCAGGCGGTGCTGCGCTGCATGCTGCTGGTCGGCTGCGCGGTGATCCTCTACATCCCGGCGAACGTGTTCCCGGTCATGACCATCATCAAGCTCAACCGCGGCGGCGGCCACACCATCCTGAACGGCGTGGTCGAGCTCTACCAGGCGCACATGCTGCCGCTGGCGCTGCTGGTGTTCTTCGCCAGCATCACCGTGCCGGTGCTCAAGATCGTCGGCTTGTCGCTGATGGCGTTCGGCGCCTGGCGCGGCTCGGAGGTGCGGCTGGTGGACCGGTCGCGGCTGTTCCGGCTGATCGACTTCATCGGCCGCTGGTCGATGATCGACGTGTTCATGATCTCGATCCTGTCGGCCCTGGTGCATTTCGGCGGTCTGGCCAACATCAACGCCGAGCCGGGGGTGTTCGCCTTCGCTTCCGTCGTGGTGCTGACCATCTTCGCCGCCGACAGCTTCGACCCGCGCGTGATGTGGGACGCGGCCGGGCTGAACGGGCCGATCCGCCAGCCGGGCGCTGCCCACGCGTCGCCGGTGCGGCCACGGCGGGGTCGGTTTCCCTCCCTCCCGAACAAGGACACGGAGTCGGTGCGCGCGTGAGTGGACACGAGGAACATCCGGACCGCCCGCACGCGAACCAGGACCAGCCCGACGACCAGACCGCGCAGGCCGTGGTCCGCCCGGCGCGGTTCTCCGTGATCTGGATCATCCCCATCGTCGTGGTGGTGATCGCCGCCTGGCTCGGCTGGACCACGCTGTCGCGGCGCGGGCCGAACATCACGCTGCAGTTCGAGACCGCGGACGGCATCACCGCCGGCCAGACCCAGGTCAAGCACAAGGCGGTGGCGCTCGGCACGGTGGAGTCGGTCGGGCTGTCGAAGGACCTCAAGCAGGTCGACATCCAGGTGCGCATGAGTGCCGCCGCGAAGCCGTTCCTCACCTCCAACGCCCAATTCTGGGTAGTGCGGCCGCGGCTGAGCGGCGCCAGCATCTCCGGCCTCGACACCCTGCTGTCCGGCGCCTACATCGCGGTGGATCCGGGTGCGCCGGGCGGCACGCCGCAGGACGTTTTCAAGGGTTTGGAAGCGCCGCCCGGCGTCCGCTCCGACGAGCCCGGCCGCACCTACACCCTCATGAGCGACGACGTTGGCTCGCTGAGCGAGGGCTCGTCGGTGTTCTTCCGCGACGTGCCCGTGGGCGAGGTGCTGGGCTACACCATGCCGCCGGGCGGACGCGGCCCGATCCCGATCCAGGTGTTTGTCCGCGAGCCGTACGACCACTACCTGCGCGCCGATACCCGGTTCTGGGACGTGTCCGGCGTGCGCGTCGATTTCGCCGGCGGCGGCTTGCGCCTCAAGGTCGAGTCGCTGCAGGCGGTGCTGTCGGGCGGCGTCGCGTTCGGACTGCCGGAGCAGCGGCGCGACAAGGCGGCGCCGGAAGCGCCGGACAACGCTGTGTTCAAGCTCTATCCCAGCGAGGACGACGCCAACACCGCGAGCTACCGCGACCGGCTGTCGATGGTCACCTACTTCAAGAACTCGGTGAAGGGCCTGACCGCAGGCAGCCCGGTGGACATGTTCGGGCTGCAGGTCGGCAACGTGACCGACGTCAAGCTGCAGGTCGACCCGAAGACCGGCGACGCCCGGGTGCGCGTTGCGATGGAGATCCAGCCGGAGCGGGTGTTCTCCGAGGAGGAGATCAGCAGCGGCGGCATTGGCAATGTGACCCAGGCGCTGGTCGATAACGGTTTGCGCGCCGAGACCGACACCGGCAACCTGCTGACCGGCTCCTCGATCATCTCGTTCGCCTTCGTGCCGAACGCGCCGCCGGAGAAGGTCGGCCACGAGGGCAGCGCGATCGTGCTGCCGAGCAAGTCCGGCGGCATCAGCGGCATCATGGACAGCCTGTCCACGGTGGCCGACAAGATCGCCGCCATGCCGCTGCAGCAGATCGGCGACAACCTGGACAACCTGCTCGCCCACACCGACAGCACGATCAACGGGGCGCAGCTGAAGCAGGCGATCGCGGCGCTGACCGACACGCTCAGGAGCGCGCAGCACCTGACTGCGCACGCCGACAAGGGACTGACGCCGCTGCTGCAGCGCCTGCCGCAGATCGCCGACCAGTTGCAGCAGACGGTCAGCAACGCCAACGCGACGCTGGCCTCCTATGGCGGCGACTCCGACTTCCACCACAGCCTGCAGCAGACGCTCGACCAGCTGAACGAGACCGCGCGCTCGATCCGGCTGCTGTCGGACTTCATCAGCCGCCACCCGTCCTCGCTGCTGCTCGGCCGAGGCAAGCCATGAGGCCGTCCATGGAGCGCACGCGTTGGGAAAGGGTCCTGGTCCCGCTGGCGCTGCTGGGCCTGCTTCCGCTCGCCGGCTGCGGATCGTCGGAGCCCGACTACTACACGCTGAAGCCGTGGCCGGGGGTGGCGCAGGGCGGCGGCCCGCTGACCCTGAAGCTGCGCACGCCCGGCGTGGCGAGCACGCTCGACCGCGACTACATCGTCCGCAACGACGGCGGCTACAAGCTGACCCTGGCGCACGACGCGGCCTGGAGCGAGCCGCTCGCCGACATGATCGGCCAGACCCTGGCGCAGGACCTGCAGCAGCGCCTGCCCGGCACCACCGTGTTCACCCAGGCCGGCGCGATCTCGACCAAGGCGCAGGCGGTGCTGGAGCTCGACGTGTCCCGGTTCGCCCAGGATCCGGACGGCAACGTCGGGATCACCGCCACGCTGTCGGTGACCCGTCCGGACGGCGGCACGGCTCCGAGCCACGCGCTGCACCTGGTCACGACGCCGAACGGTTCCGACGTGGACGCGCTGGTCGCCGCCCTCAGCCGGCTGCTGGGCGAGGTAGCCGACGAGGCAGCTAAGCAAGCCCGCCTGCTCGGCCCGGCGCCGGCGGTGGTGCTGGCGCCGGAACCGTCGCAGACCTGAGGCGACCGGAACGCGGAGCGTCAGACCTTCTCGACCTGGCTGTACTCGAGGTCCACCGGGGTGGAGCGCCCGAAGATCGAGACGCTGACCTTCAGGCGGCCTTTCTCCTCGTCCACGTCCTCGACAGTGCCGTTGAAGGAGGTGAACGGGCCGTCGGCCACGCGCACCTGCTCGCCGATCTCGAACAGCACCGCGGGGCGGGGGCGCTCCACGCCTTCCTGGGTCTGCTTCATGATCCGCTCGGCCTCGGAGTTCGAGATCGGCGTCGGCTTGGTCTTGGAGCCGAGGAAGCCGGTGACCTTGGGCGTGTCCTTGACCAGGTGCCAGGCGTCGTCGGTCAGCTCCATCTTCACCAGCACGTAGCCGGGGAAGAACTTGCGCTCGGAGTTCACCTTCTGCCCGCGGCGCACCTCGGTGACGTCCTCGGACGGCACCAGCACCTCGTCGATGTGGTCGGCCAGGCCCTTCTGCTGCGCCTGCTCCTTGATCTGCTGCGCGATCTTCTTCTCGAAGCCCGAATAAACGTGGACCACGTACCAGCGCTTCGCCATGACCTCTTCCTCAGACCTCAAGCTTCGGCGGCGGCGCCGTCAGGTGCCGGGATTGAACCCCCAGCACCGTCAGGTGCCGCGATCGAAGCCCTGCCACCGTCAGGTGCCGAAACCGAACAACGCGCGCACGCCCAGCCCGATGATCTGGTCGACGGCGAAGAAGAAGATCGCCGTCAGGGACGCCATGGCGGCAACCAGGCCGGTGGTGATCAGGGTGGTGCGACGCGTCGGCCAAGTGACCTTGGTCACCTCGGCACGCACCTCGCGCACGAACTTCACAGGACTGGCCGCCACGGTTCACCTTCACACCTATCGATTGGACGAGCTTCGCCGATCCCGGGGCCGGATCGGCGGGCGGCTGGCAGGGGCGGAGGGTCTCGAACCCGCAACCTCCGGTTTTGGAGACCGGCGCTCTAGCCAATTGAGCTACACCCCTGCA
>CAXTOD010000217.1:0-5038 GCA_964245705.1 uncultured Acetobacteraceae bacterium | reverse complement strand
TGCACCAGCCGGTCCTCCACCGCTTCCGCCAGCAGCGGCCGGCTCGGCGCCGCCGGCGCCTCGACCACCACCACCGGGTCGCCCTCCTTGCGGGTCGCCTGGCTGATCTCGGCCAGCACCGACAGGATCGGCAGCACCGCCACCGGCTCGGTGACCGAGCGCGACAGCTCGGCGTCGACCCGGCTGGCGTCCGAGATGTCGGTGATCAGCCGGTCGAGCCGGCGCACATCCTGGTTGATGATCGCCAGCAGGCGGCGCTGCCCGTCCCCGTCCGGGGTCCGCATCAGCGTCTCGATCGCCGAGCGGATGGAGGAGAGCGGGTTCTTGATCTCGTGGCTGACGTCGGCGGCGAAGCGCTCGATCGCGTCCATCCGCGCCCACAGCGCGCGCGCACTCTCCTCCAGCGCCTGCGCCAGCTCCCCCACCTCGTCCCGCCTGGCCAGCAGCCCCGGCGGTACGCTGCCGGTGCGCCCGATGGTCTCCCGCATCACGTGCGCCGACGCGGCCAGCCCAAGCAGCGGCCGGGCGATGGTCTGCGCCAGGTACCAGGACAGCAGCACGGTGATGGCCAGCGCCACGAAGAACAGCACCAGGATGGAGGAGCGCACCGCGAACAGCGAGCGGTCCACCTCCTGCGCTTCCCGGGTGAGCTGGATGATGCCCACCGTCTGCCCGTCATGCGCCACCGGCTCGGCCACCGTGACCAGCAGCCGGTGGTCGGCGGTGCGCCTGATGAAGGGGGCGGCCTCGCTGGAGTCCGCGTCGCCGAAGCGCAGCTGCTCGCGCACCTCCGGCTGCGCGTTCGGGTCGGCGTTCGGCCCCAGCGTCGGCACCAGCCGGTGCGGCATCAGGCTCAGCAGCCGATCGTACACCTGCTGCAGCAGCTCCGCCGCGCGGTCCGGCAGCCCTCGCGCCGCGTCGTTCCCGGCCGGCCGCGCCCGGTAGCCGCCCGGCGTGTCGGCCCGGCTGTCCGCGATCTGCTGCCCGTCGGGCGCGAACAGCCTGGCATGCGCGCTCGGGCTCGGCTCCGTCAGCCGGAGCAGCAGCGGCTGCGCCAGACCCTGCACCAGCACGAAGGCTTCGGCCGGAGTGGGCTGGTTCCTGGCCGTGCGGACCCGCCTGGAACTGTGCGGCGTGCCTTTCGGCGCCACCGCCACCGCGGACTGCCCGAGCGCCCCGGCATAGATCCGCGCCTGTTCGCGCAGGCTGTTAACCTCCGCCTCCAACAGACTGTTCTGAAACTGGTTCAGATAAAGCAACGTCGCCACCAACAACCCCAACGGCAGCACGTTGACCAGCAGGATGCGCCGCATCATCGGCGACACCCAGCGGCGGCGGACCAGGAAGACGGGCGGCGTCCCTGTCGCCGCGGCGGCGGCGACCTGCTGCATCGCCCGCTGCATCGGGACGGTCATTCCTCCTTGTAGCGGTAGCCGATGCCGTACAGCGTCTCGATGTGGTTGAAGCCCTCGTCGACCTGCCTGAACTTCTTGCGCACGCGCTTGATGTGGCTGTCGATGGTGCGGTCGTCGACGTAGATGTTCTCGCCATAGGCGGCGTCGATCAGCTGGTCGCGCGACTTCACCAGCCCCGGCCGGGCGCTCAGCGCCTTGACCAGCAGGAACTCGGTCACGGTCAGCTGGATGTCGGTGCCGCGCCACAGGCATTGGTGCCTGGTCTCGTCCAGCGACAGCTCGCCGCGCACCATCACGCCCTGGGGTGCCGCCCCCGCCGCCTCGGCGCGCAGCACCTCGCCGCGTCGGAGCAGGGCGCGGATGCGCTCCAGCAGCAGGCGCTGGGAGAACGGCTTGGTGATGTAGTCGTCCGCCCCCAGCCTGAGCCCCATCAGCTGGTCCACCTCCTCATCCTTGGAGGTCAGAAAGATCACCGGCATCTGCGAGCGGGCGCGCAGGCGCTGCAGCAGCTCCATCCCGTCCATGCGCGGCATCTTGATGTCCAGCACCGCGAGGTCCACCGGCCGCGCCGACAGGCTGGCCAGCGCGCTTTCGCCGTCGGTGTAGCTATGCACCGCGAAGCCTTCCGCTTCCAGCGTCATCGACACGGAGGTGAGGATGTTCCGGTCGTCGTCGACGAGCGCGATCGTGTGCTTGGTCGGCTCCATCGCGGGGCTCCTAGTTGGCGCACGCGCCTGATTGCGGCGCGATTGTGGCGCGAAACGACCGGCGGAGCCAACCGCCGCGGCTGCGATGGTGCCTCCACGCCTTGTCCATGCTGGCGTGGTGCCCTACTTCAGCGCCATGGACGACACCCAGCCCCCTGCCAGCGAGACGATGGCCAGCGAAACGATGACCAGTTCCAGCGACAGTTTCCGGGACGCACCGCCGTCCAGCCGGCCGGTGCCCCGCTTCGACCAGGCAGTGCAGCCCGAACCCACCTCCTCGGAGGCTGCGGACGGCTCAGGCAGCGACGGCCCGGACGCGCTGATGCAGGCGGCGAGCGAGCGGATCACCACGCTCGAGGCCGAGCTGGAAGCGATGCGCGAGAAGTGGATGCGCTCGGAGGCGGAAATCCAGAACGTGCGCAACCGCGCCCGGCGCGACGTGGACGACGCGCGCCAGTACGCGGTGCAGAAGTTCGCAAAGGACGTGGTGGAGGCGGCGGAGAACCTCCGTCGCGGCCTGGCCAGCCTGCCGCCGGCGGACGCCAACGACAGCCCGGTGGTGACCCGGCTGCGGGAGGGCTTTGAGGGCGTCGAGCGCTCGTTCCTCGGCATCCTGGAGCGCAACGGCATCACTGGTGCCGATCCCACCGGGGCCGCGTTCGACGCCAACCTGCACCAGGCGATGGCCGAGCAGCCCACCGCCGACCATCCGCCCGGCACGGTGATCCAGGCCTGGACCTCGGCCTGGACCCTGAACGGCCGGCTGCTGAAGCCTGCCATGGTGGTGGTGGCCAAGGCGCCGGACGTGGCCACCGTGCCGGAAGCGGTCAGCCTCGACCGCACGGTCTGAGGGAGCATCGCTCCGTTCCGCCCTTCGGCGGCAACGGGGCTTGTCGTGAGGGTCGGGCCTGAATACATCGAGGCCGGGCCGCCCGTCACGGGTGAGCGGTGTGTCGGGTCCAGGCCCGCATCCCGGAACGGTTCCAGTTTCCAAAGGACAGCGCCCGGTGCTTCGGGCCGCGCGCTGCCGCTGACGAGGAGAAACAGAATGAGCAAGGTTATCGGCATCGACCTGGGCACGACCAACTCGTGCGTTTCCATCCGCGAGGGTGACGAGAACCGGGTGATCGAGAACAGCGAGGGCGCCCGCACCACGCCCTCCATGGTCGCCTTCGCCGAGAACGGCGAGCGGCTGGTGGGCCAGGCGGCGAAGCGCCAGGCGGTCACCAACCCGACCAACACCCTGTATGCGGTCAAGCGCCTGATCGGCCGCCGCTACGAGGATCCGACCGTCGAGAAGGACCGCGGCCTGGTGCCGTACGGCATCGTCCGCGGCGACAACGGCGATGCCTGGGTCGAGGCGCGCGGGCAGAAGTACGCCCCCTCGCAGATCTCCGCCTTCGTGCTCGGCAAGATGAAGGAGACCGCCGAGACCTACCTGGGCGAGAGCGTGTCCCAGGCGGTGATCACCGTGCCAGCCTACTTCAACGACGCCCAGCGCCAGGCGACCAAGGACGCCGGCCGCATCGCCGGCCTGGAAGTGCTGCGCATCATCAACGAGCCGACCGCCGCCGCGCTGGCCTATGGCCTGGAGAAGAAGAACGGCGGCACCGTCGCCGTATACGACCTTGGCGGCGGCACCTTCGACGTGTCGGTGCTGGAAATCTCCGACGGCGTGATCGAGGTGAAGTCGACCAACGGCGATACCTTCCTTGGCGGCGAGGACTTCGACGCCCGCGTGATCGCCTACCTGGCGGACGAGTTCAAGCGCGAGCAGGGCATCGACCTCCGCAACGACAAGCTCGCCCTGCAGCGCCTCAAGGAGGCGGCCGAAAAGGCGAAGATCGAGCTTTCCTCGTCCAAGGAAACCGAGATCAACCTGCCCTTCATCACGGCTGACGCCACCGGGCCGAAGCACCTGGTTCTGAAGCTGAGCCGCGCCAAGCTGGAGTCCCTGGTCGACGACCTGATCCAGCGCACCCTCGGTCCGTGCCGCGCGGCGCTGAAGGACGCGTCGGTGACGGCGGGCGAGATCGAGGAGGTGATCCTGGTCGGCGGCATGACCCGCATGCCCAAGGTCATCGAGGTGGTGAAGCAGTTCTTCGGCCGCGAGCCGGCCCGCAACGTCAACCCCGACGAGGTGGTGGCGATCGGCGCCGCGGTGCAGGGCGCGGTGCTCAAGGGCGACGTCAAGGACGTGCTGCTGCTCGACGTGACGCCGCTGTCGCTGGGCATCGAGACGCTGGGCGGCGTGTTCACCCGGCTGATCGACCGCAACACCACCATCCCGACCAAGAAGAGCCAGACCTTCTCCACTGCTGAGGACAACCAGTCCGCGGTGACCATCAAGGTCAGCCAGGGCGAGCGCGAGATGGCGGCGGACAACAAGCTGCTCGGCCAGTTCGACCTGATGGGCCTGCCCTCGGCGCCGCGCGGGGTGCCGCAGATCGAGGTCACCTTTGACATCGACGCCAACGGCATCGTGTCGGTCTCGGCCAAGGACAAGGCGACCAACAAGGAGCAGCAGATCCGCATCCAGGCCTCCGGCGGCCTGTCCGAGAACGACATTGACCGCATGGTCAAGGAGGCCGAGGCCAACGCCGACGCCGACAAGGCCAAGCGTGCCGCGGTCGAGGCGCGCAACCAGGCGGAGGGGCTGGTGCACCAGACCGAGCGCACCCTGTCGGAGAACGGCGACAAGGTGCCGGCGGCGGAGAAGGCCGAGGCGGAGGCCGCGATCGCGGTGGCGAAGTCGGCCATCGCCGGCAGCGACGTCGAGGCGCTGAAGGCGGCAACCGAGCGCCTGGGCCAGGTGTCGATGAAGCTGGGCGAGGCGATGTACAAGGCGGGCGCCGGCGAGGCGGCTGCCGGCGCGGCCGAGCCCTCGGGTGCGGCCGGCGGAGCGCAGGCCGGTGC
>CAXTOD010000216.1:0-5068 GCA_964245705.1 uncultured Acetobacteraceae bacterium | reverse complement strand
GCGGCGGCGGCGGCTTCCGCAGCGGCCGCGCCACCCCGGACCTGTCCTCGGCCGAGGAGGTGCGCGGCATCGTCAAGTGGTACAACGCCACCAAGGGCTTCGGCTTCATCACCCCGGATACCGGCGGCAAGGACATTTTCATCCACGCCTCCGCCCTGGAGCGGTCCGGCCTGTCGAGCCTGAACGAGGGTCAGGCGACCCGCGTGCAGGTGGTCCAGGGCCAGAAGGGCCCGGAGGCTGCCGGCATCAGCCTGGCCTGACCCGGCGTTAGCATCGCCGGCACGAAAAAGCGCCTCCTCCACGTCGTGGGGGAGGCGCTTTCCGTTCGGGACCAGCTAGGAGCCGGAGCAGCCGGACGTCAGGACGCGGAGGCCAGCTGGATCTCGTCGATCACCCGCTCGTGGCTGTCGCGCAGGCTCTTGACCCGATACTGGAAGCCCTGGTTGGTCACCGGCATGGCCCGCACGACGGTGTAGACGCCGCGCGTGACGTTGTTGTCGTATTTTCCTGGAACAAAGGACACGCGGTCCCCGATCCCGAACTTCGGCATTGTCATGGCGGATCCTTAAACAACGGCCCTGCCGGAGCAGGGCCGTCCGGTCAGGCAGATCAGCTGGCCTGGAGGTTTCCGGCGGACACCTTGCCCTGCTGGCCGCGCTCCAGCTCATAGCTGACCTTCTGGCCCTCGTTCAGGCCGTTCAGGCCCGCACGCTCGACCGCAGAGATGTGCACGAACACGTCCTTGGAGCCGTCATCGGGCTGGATGAACCCGTAACCCTTCTGGCCGTTGAACCACTTCACGGTACCTGTCGACATATCAAGTCTCCTGTAGGCCTGCGTCCCGCGAGGATGCGGACCGCTTCACTTTTCGTTTGGGAGAATTTGAAGTCGACGTGCGTCACTACGAAGATCGGTTCTTCCCGGCCGAAAAGACAGCCGATGAATTCAACATAGACCTTACGCGCCGGAATACAACCGTCCTCTCCGCCCCGGCGCGTCCCGCCGGTTTGCCGCGGACCCGTTCCGTGGCCGATCATGATCCGGTCTCAGATCGAGGTCCCGTCCGTGCTGCGTCATCTCCACCATCGCCCGTCGCTCCTGGTCGGGCTCGCCTTCGTCGTGGTCGCCTTCGGCTGCGCCCTGCCGTCGGCGCGCCCGGTCACGGCCGCGCTGATCGGCTGGGACGTCGGCGTGGTCGCCTACGGCGTCACCTTCCTGATCCTGGTCCGCAAGCTGACCCCGGAACGCCTGCGGCAGGACGGGGTCCTGCTCGACGAGGGACGGTGGGCGATGCTGGTGGTCACGATCGCCGCGGCGATCATCTCGCTGGGCGCCATCGTCCTGGAGCTGGCGCAGATCCACGGCAAGCACCACGCCGGGTGGCTGACGGCCCTGGCCGGGGCGACCGTGGTGCTGTCCTGGTTCTTCGTGCACACCATCTTCACCACCCACTACGCGCACGACTTCTGGCGCAGCGGCGGCCTGCTGTTCCCGGGCAACGACCGGCCCGGCATCGGCGAGTTCTTCTACTTCTCGTTCTGCATGGCGGTGGCGAGCCAGGTCAGCGACGTGTCGACGCAGTCGGCCGGCATGCGGCGGCTGGTGCTGGCGCACTCCATGGTGTCGTACCTGTTCAACACCGCCATCATCGCGCTCGGCGTCAACATCGCCGCGTCGCTGGCAGGCTGAGCGCCCGCGCGCCTGGTTCCGGTCAGGGAGGCACCGCGGCGCCGCTCCAGTCCAGCACGCAGCCGTTCTGCGACGCGTCCAGCCCGTCGATGACGGCGAGCAGCCGGGACGCCGACCAGGCGGGGGTGAACAGCCGGCCCTCGGCGACGCCGCGCTGGAAGGGCCGGCTGAGCGCGGTGTCGACCGTGCCCGGGTGCAGCCCGACGCACAGCGTGTCGGGCGTCCGGCGCGACACCTCGATCGCCAGGTTGCGCAGGATCATGTTCAGGGCCGCTTTGGAGGCGCGATACCCGTGCCAGCCGCCGGACCGGTTGTCGCCGATGCTGCCGACCCGCGCCGACAGCACCGCGAACACGCTGCGTCCCGGCGTCGCCAGCAGCGGCAGCAGGTGCTTGGCCACAAGCGCCGGGCCGACCGCGTTGACCCGGTAGGCCTGCACCAGCGCCTCCGGGTCGAGCGCCCGGAAGGTCTTCTCCGGGGCGAGGCCGGGCGCGTGCAGCAGGCCGGTGGCGACCACGACCAGCCGCAGCGGTCTCGGCACCAGGGCGGCCGCCGCGGCGATGCTTCCCTCGTCCAGCAGGTCGACCGGCGCGTGCCAGACGCGGCAGGCGGGATCGAGCGCCGGCGTCGCCGCCCGGCGCGACAGGGCGAGCACGCGCCCGATCTCCGGCATCTCCGACAGCGCCGTCACCAGGGCGGCGCCGAGGCCGCCCGACGCGCCCACCACCACGGCGGTGCCGCCGGGCTCCAGGCTCCGCATCGCCGGGGCTTGATCCGACACCGTCATCCGCGTGCGCTCAATGGCCGCCGAAGCCGCCGCCCACGTAGAGTCCCCGGCCGGCCGCATGCGCGTCGTCCGGCTCGCGCCCGCAGGCCGCCGCGGCGAGCGGAAGGACCAGCGCCAGGATCAACAACAGCGGCTTGGTCATCGCCCACCTCCGGACGGTGGCAACGCGCGGTCCGGGCCGTTGTTGCTGCGGCGGAGGCTTCAGGCCGAGTCGGGACCGGCTTCCTGCTCGTCCCGCCCGTCCGCCGCCGCCCCGACCGGGTCGAGCAGCCGGGACCCGTTGTTCCGCGGCGAGTTCACGTCGCCGCCGACGGGCCAGGAGCGCAGCACGTCGTCCGGGGCCGGCTTGAGCAGAGCGGACGCGCCGCCGTCGAGCCAGGCGTCCCAGTCGGGACGCTCCAGCACCACCGGCATGCGGTCGTGGATCGGCGACAGGACGGCGTTGGCCGTCGTGGTGACGATGGCGAACGACCGCACCAACTCTCCGGCCGGGTCGGTCCAGGACTCCCACAACCCGGCCAGCATCACCGCCTCGCCGTCGCGCCGGCCGAACGCGTAGGACTGCTTCGGCTTCGAGCGCTGGTCCCACTCGTAGAAGGCGGTCATCGGCACGATGCAGCGCCGTGACGCCAGTGCTGCGCGGAACATGCCGGACGAGGCCACGGTTTCCGCCCGGGCGTTGATCGGCTGCCTGCCCTTGTCCTTCGACCAGTGCGGGATCAACCCCCAGCGCAGCAGGTCGATCCGCCGTTCTGCCGTGTCCGGATGGCGCCGCACCACCGGCACGCTCTGCGTCGGCGCCACGTTGTAGTTCGGCGCGTCGTTCGGCAGCGTGCCGGTGGCACGGTACCAGCCCCGGATCAGGTGGACCGGGATGTCGGTGGCGAAGCGTCCGCACATGCCGATGTTCCCTGGGCCGGAACGATGCGGGGGCGATCGGAGCCTAGGCGCCGGCCCGAACGCCGTTCGACCCTGCGGTCAGCGAGCGGACCAGGCGGACCAGCTCGCTCGGCCGGTAGGGCTTCTTCATCAGCGTGTAGCCGAGCGCGTGCTGCCAGGTGGACTGGAACACCTCGGGACGACCCGACACGATCACCACCGGCAGGCCGGGCAGGACCGACCGCGCCCGGGCGGCGACCTGCGCGCCGTCCATGTTCCCCGGCATGTGAAAGTCGGTGACCAGGATCGAGAGCGGCTTCGGCGGGTCGAGCACGACCGCGCAGGCGCCGGCACCGTCCTCGACGTCGATCGTCTCGTAGCCGGCATCCCGCAGGGTCTCGGTCATGAGCTCGCGGATCAAGGGCTCGTCTTCAACCAGGAGAACACACACACCAACTTCCTTCGCGACGACCGCCGGCTGGCCACGGAAGCTGAACCCGGCAGGACGCCGCCGGTTTGTTCGGGACCGGTCCGTGCCTGCCGATTGGCCGCCTGGCGCGAATATCGTAGGGATGAGTGATGCTGATGGGACACGGGCTCGCCGATGGCTGACCAGGGTGATCGCGGCGTAACCGCCAACGAGCCGGGACACCACGTTTCGGACGGACGCAACGTCATTCCGGCCGGCGGGGGGCTCGACGGCACCGACATCTTCTTCGCCGCGGTGCAGATGAGCCGCATGCCGATGTGCCTGACCGACCCGCACCGGCACGACAACCCGATCATCTTCTGCAACCAGGCGTTCGAGCAGCTGACCGGCTACGGCCAGGACGAGATCCTCGGGCACAACTGCCGCTTCCTGCAGGGGCCGGAAACCGACCCGGAAGCGGTGGCGGAGATCCACCGCGCCCTGGACGCCGGGCAGGACGTCCACATCGAGCTGCTGAACTACCGCAAGGACGGGTCGCAGTTCTGGAACGCCCTGTTCATCAGCCCGGTGACGGACACGGCGGGCACGCTCGTCTACCACTTCGCCAGCCAGCTGGACGTGACCCGCAGGCGCGAGGCGGAAGCGGTGCTGCAGCAGTCGCAGCGGATGGAAACGCTGGGCTCGATGGCGTCCAGCCTGGCGCACGAGTTCAACAACCTGATGACCATCGTGCTGGGCAACCTCGAGCGGCTGGCGGGCGACGTCGACACCGACCGCGGCCTGAAGAACATCGAGCGGGCCGCCTGGGGGGCGAAGCGCGCCGCCAAGCTCACCGACCAGATGCTGTCCTTCGCGCGCCGGCAGTTCCACGACAACCAGTCGCTCGACGTCAACGCGACCCTGGCGAACTGCGACAGCATCCTCGACCAGATGGCCGGCGCCGGCGTCACGGTGAAGCTCGCCCTGGCCGACGAGGCGCTGGTCGCGTCGGTGGACCCGAGCCAGCTGGAGATGGCGCTGCTGAACCTGGTGCGCAACGCGGCCGACGCGGCGCCGGCCGGGAGCGACATCACCATCGCCACCCGGCCGCGCCGCCTGGACGGCCCGGGCAGCGGGCCGGCGGTGGAGCGCTGGATGTACCAGGTCGCGGTGCTCGGCCGGAAGAAGCCGATGTCGTCGCGGCCGTCGCCGTCGAAGTCCCCCTCGACCGGCACGTCGCCCGGCAGCGAGGCGAAGGGCGCCCCCTGGCCGGTGCCGATGGTCGCGCCGGTCACGGGGAAGGG
>CAXTOD010000215.1:0-5069 GCA_964245705.1 uncultured Acetobacteraceae bacterium | reverse complement strand
GCTTGACGAAGCGGATCGGCAGGCCGACTTGATCGGCCAGGGCGGCGAGGTCGGTCGGGGCGACGTCCAGGGCCAGCCCGGAATCGTCGATCCTGAGCGCCCGGAGCGCGCTGCCGACGCCGTCGCGGATGCGCAGGAGGAAGGCGGCGTGGTCGTCGAGGCCGAGGCTGCCGTCCACCGTCAGCCAGGCCAGCACCCGGCTGGGGTCGTCGCGGTCGATGCCGCGCAGCCGGTACTCCAGCGCGTCGATGTCGGCCGGGCCGGTCAGGGTCGCCCGCTCCTGCCGCCACAGGTAGCGGCCGATCCGATGCGGCTGCGCCTCGAACCGGCCGGTGTGGTCCGACACCAGCAGCACGCTGCCGCCGCCGTCGCCGCCGCGGTCGAAGCCGTCCACCTCCGGGGTGCCGCTGTACCAGGCGTGCCGGCCGACCTGCACGGTGCCGTGCCAGTCGCCGAGGGCCAGGTAGACGAGGCCGGAGCGCTCGGCGCGGTCGTGGGCGAGAAGGTTGTGCGCGTCCGCCGGGTCGGATCCGAAGGCGCGCACCGAGCCGTGCGCCAGGCCGATGCGGGGGGCGCCCTCGGGCGTCGCCATCGCGTCCATGGACGCGGTCGGGTCGCCGAAGGCGTGGCGCCGGTCCAGCACAGCGGGCAGCAGCCAGGGAGCGCCCTCCCCGTCCCCGAGCGGCACCGGCACCGGCACCAAGTGCGGCCGCACGTTGTCGGGCAGGCCGGCGCGGAGCAGCCGCTCCCACAGGCCGCCCGGCAGGTGGGGGTCGTGGTTGCCCGGGATCATGTGCCAGTGGAGGTCGGGGAACTGGCGCATGCGCTCGACCGGCTGGCGCAGGGTGCGCTCGCCAGGAGCCGCCACGTCCCACACGTCGCCCGCGACCAGCACCGTCGACGCGCCCTCGGCCCGGGCCAGCCGGCCGACGCGGTTGATCGCGTCCAGCCTTGCGTCCTGCAGTACCGCCAGGGTGTCGTCGTCGGCAAAGCGGAAGCCCTTGCCGATCTGCCAGTCCGACGTGTGCACGAATCTCATCGCCCGGCAGTGTAGCCGATCCGGGGCGGGAGCGTCGAAGCCTGCCGGGAACGCGGCGGCGATTAACCGGCTGATCATCTTTGGCTGCGATCCTGCCCGGACAGGGAAGGGATCCTCATGCCGATGCGTCCAGAACTGGTCCGATCCCGTGGGCGCGACGTGCTGTCCGACGCCGCGGCCGGTCGGCTCCGCTTCGAGCAGGTCACCGCCCTGGCCAGCCGCACCGGCATGACGGCCTGCGGCTCGATCCTGACCTGCCTGATCGTGGTGTGGACGTTCTGGCCGGTCGGACTGCACCTCTACCTCGTCGGGCTGCTGGTCCTGCTGCTGGCGATGCACGGCCTGGGCGCTGTACGGCAGCCGGATCTGGCTGGGCCGCCCGCGTCAGGCGGCGTCGAGGGGGACGGTGTCGCGGGAGGCGGTGGCCGGTCGGGTCGCGATCACGTCGCTGATCGCCATCGCCTGGTCCACGGTTCCGACGGTGCTGATGCCGCTGTCGAACGCCGACCAGAGGCAGCTGCTGATCTACATCTTCGCCGGGTTCTCCTCGTCCAGCATTCTGATGGCGCCGCTGCTGCCGGCGGCGCTGTCGTTGGTGGTGATCACCACGATCGGCATCCTGCTGCCGCTGCCGTTTCTCGAGCAGTCGATCACGGTGCAGCACGTCATCCTGATCGTGCTCTACTTCCTGGTGACCTGCGGCGTGCTGCTGCACCAGAACCGCGACTTCGCGCGGCGCGTCACCAACGAGATCGCCCTGGCGGAGCAGGGCGACATCATCGGCCTGCTGCTGCGCGACTTCGAGGAAAGCGCCAGCGACTGGCTGTGGGAGCTCGACGCGGACCTGTGCCTGCACCGGGTGTCCGGCCGTCTGGCCGCCCTGCTGGACTGCGACCCGGCGGAGCTGCAGGACACCCCGCTCGGCGTCCTGGTCGCCGCGAACGACGCGGTTCCGGCCGGCGAGAAGCATGACGGCGACAGGCTCGGGGCCTGCCTCGCCGAGCGCGCCGCGTTCCGCGACCTGCAGGTCCTGGTCGCTTTCGGGAACAGGACGCGCTGGTTCTCGCTCACCGGCAAGCCGGTGCTGGACGAGGCGGGCCGGTTTGCCGGGTATCGCGGCGTGGGCTCCGACGTCACGGCGGCGCGCAAGTCGGACGAGCGGATCGCCTACCTGGCGCGCTACGACAGCCTGACCGGCCTGCCCAACCGGACCCTGTTCCAGGACGCCCTCGACCAGGCGTGCGCGCAACCGGTCCCCTTCGCCCTGATGTGCCTGGACCTCGACGGGTTCAAGGCGGTCAACGACACGCTCGGCCACGCCACCGGCGACTCGCTGCTGATGGCGGTGGCCGGGCGCATGCGCGGCTGCCTAAGGGAGGGCGACGTGGTGGCGCGCCTTGGCGGCGACGAGTTCGCGGTGCTGCAAAGCCGCGGCGACGCGCAGACCGCCGGGTTGCTGGCGCGGCGCCTGATCGAGCACGTCGCGGAGCCGTACAGGATCGGCGGCGTTCCTGCCTCCGTCGGCCTCAGCATCGGCATCGCCCTGAGCGACGGCAGCGGCGCCGAGCCGGACGCCCTGCTCCGGGGCGCCGACCTGGCCCTGTACCAGTCCAAGGGGCAAGGCCGCGGCACCTGGCAGTTCTTCGAGCCAGGCATGGCCGAGCGGGCCCAGGCGCGTCATGCCATGCAGGCGGACCTGCGGCACGCGATCGACCACGGCGAGCTGATCCTGGAGTTCCAGCCGATCCTGGACATCGTGTCCGGCGACATCACCGGTGCCGAGGCGCTGGTCCGCTGGCTGCATCCCGAGCGCGGGCGCATTCCGCCCGGCGACTTCATCCCGCTCGCCGAGGAGTCCGGCCTGATCCTGCCGCTCGGCGCCTGGGTGCTGCAGCGCGCCTGCCGGGAAGCGGCGGGCTGGAACGGCGAGGCGCGCGTGGCGGTCAACCTGTCGCCGCTGCAGTTCCGCGATCCCTGCCTGCTGGACCTGGTCGATGCGGCCCTGGCGGGCAGCAGCCTGCCGCCGCACCGGCTGGAGCTCGAGATCACCGAGTCCGTGTTCCTGGACGCGGCGGACAGGACCGTCGCCTGCCTGGAGGCGCTGCGCTCGCGCGGCATCCACATCGCGCTGGACGACTTCGGCACCGGCTATTCCTCGCTGAGCTACCTGCGCTCGTTCCCGTTCGACAAGGTCAAGATCGACCAGTCCTTCATTCGCGACCTGAGCGTGAACGACGACGCCATCGCCATCGTGCAGGCGATCGTCGGCATGGCGAGCAGCCTCGGCATGTACACCACCGGCGAAGGGGTGGAGACCGCGTCGCAGGCCCGGCTGCTGCAGCTCACCGGGTGCAGCCAGGTACAGGGTTACCTGTTCGGGCGGCCCTGCTCGACGGAAGCCATCGCCACCATCATGGGGGGCGACAGGCCGAAGCTGGCGGAGCTGCTGGGGCCGACCGCCGCAACGTCGGCCGTGGACCCGGCCGGCAGGCTGGTGATGGAGGCCGGGCGCCTGGCCGGGACCCGGGAGATCAGGCGCCGGAGCAACGAGCGCCGGCCGGCGGAGAACGCGGTCGCGGGCTCCTGACGGGCGGTTCCGGTCAGGCCGGGTCCTGCCGGGCCGCCACCAGCCCCTTGCGCATGAGGGTGGGCAGCGCTTCCCCGGCCAGGGCGTCCCGGTCGCGCAGGAACCGCTCGGCGAGGGCGACGTCCGGCACCACCGGCAGGTGGGCGCGATACACGTCCAGGGTCAGGGCGAAGTGGGTGAAGACGTGACGCACCGTGCCGGCGGGCGTCCAGTCCGCCGCGGCCGGCGCGAAGGCCAGCAGTTCCGGCACCGTCCACGGCGCCTCGCGCCAAGGGGTGCCGGGCAGCTCGGTCATGCCGCCCAGCAGCCCTTCGGGCGGCCGCCTTTGCAGCAGCACCCGGCCGGCTGCGTCGTCCAGGTGGAACAGCGCGCCGTGCCGTTCCGGGCGGGTGCGCTTCGGCTCCTTTCTCGGCAGCAGGTCGGCGATGCCGGCCGCGCGAGCACGGCAGGGCGTGTGCCACGGACATAGGGCGCAGGCCGGGCGCTTGGCGGTGCAGATTGTGGCGCCGAGGTCGAACAGGGCTTGCGCGAAGTCCGACGGCCGCGCCCGTGCCTGTCCGTCCGCGCCCAGGGTCGCCGCGGCCTCGGCCAGCGCCCGGCGTGCGGCCGGCAGCGGGGTGTCGACCGCGAACAGCCGTGCCGTCACCCGCTCCACGTTGCCGTCCACCGGCACTGCCGGGACGCCGAACGCGATCGCGGCGATGGCGGGTGCGGTGTAGCCGCCGATGCCGGGCAGCGCGCGCAGTTCCTCTATGCTGTCCGGGAACCCACCGCGCAACGCGACCGCCCGGGCGCAGGCGTGGAGGTTGCGGGCGCGGGCGTAGTAGCCGAGCCCGGCCCAGGCCCGCATCACCTCCTCTTCCGGCGCCGCCGCCAGGGCGTCCACGGTCGGGAACAGCGACAGGAAGCGGTGGTAGTACGGCACCACCGCCGCCACGGTGGTCTGCTGCAGCATGATCTCGCTGAGCCAGACGTGATAGGGATCGGCACACTCGCCCAGCGCCGCGCGCCAGGGCAGGATGCGCCGGTGGCGGTCGTACCAGCGCAGGAGGTCGGCGGCCTGGGGGAGCACGAACGGGTTCATGGCGAAGGACATCCGAACCGGCAAGCCGGCCGCCGCCACCGCCGCCACGTCAGGCTGGCGTCAGGCCGAGGGCCCGCGCACGCTGGCCAGCCTGCTGCCCGCCATCACCCGGCCGGCGTTCCGCACGCGGGCGCCGGCGGCAACGCAACTGATGAGCGACTGGCCTGCCCTGGTCGGGCCGGGCATCGGGGCGGTCGCGGTTCCGCGCCGGTTTTCCGGCGGCACCCTGACGCTCGGCGTCGGCGGCCCGGCTGCGCTCGAGCTGCGGCACCAGGCGATCAGCTCGATCGCCCGCATCAACACCGCGCTGGGATCCCGGCTGGTGGAGCGGGTGCGCTTCGTGCAGGACGGCGGTCCGG
>CAXTOD010000214.1:0-5096 GCA_964245705.1 uncultured Acetobacteraceae bacterium | reverse complement strand
GCCTCACCGTGGCGGTCGCCAGCGGCGAGTTCGACCTGTCGGTGGGCCAGGTGGCGGGGCTGTCCGGCGTGCTGGTGGCCGGCCTGATGAGCTGGTCCGGCCTGTCGATCCCGCTCGCGATCCTGCTGTCGATCCTGGCCGGCACCGTGCTCGGCATCGTCAACGGCGTGCTGGTGACGCGGCTGCGGATCCCGTCGCTGATCGCCACCCTGGCGATGGGGCCGATCGCGCTCGGCCTGAACTACGCCTATGACGGCGGCGACTCCATCTACACCAGCTTCCCGCCGCTGTTCTACGCCATCGCCACCGGGCACGTGTTCGGCGTGGTGCCGGTGCCGATCGTGATCGCGATCGTGGTGGTGTCGGCCTTCTACGTGCTGGTGAACCGCACCCGCCTCGGCCGCGCCCTGGTCGCCACCGGCTCCAACCTGCAGGCAGCGCGCCTGTCCGGCATCAACGTCAACCGCTGCCGGCTGATCGCGCTCACCCTGTCGGCGTTCGGCGCCGCGATGGGCGGCGTGATGCTGACCGCGCGCCTCGGCACCGGCCAGCCCGGCGCGGGCGAGAGCTACCTGATGGACAGCTTGACCGCCGTGTTCCTCGGCATGACCGCGTTCAAGCCCGGCCGCGCCACGGTGCAGGGCACATTGGTCGGCGTGATCATCATCGGCATGCTCGACAACGGCCTCAACCTGCTGGGCGCGCCGTTCTACATGCAGAACGAGGTGCGCGGCGTGGTGATGATCGCAGCCGTCAGCCTGGCGGTGCTGCGCGGCGAGATCCGCTTCTTCTGACCGGAGACACGACCATGAGCGATGCAGGACCGCGTACCGTTCTCGTCACCGGCGCCAGCCGCGGCATCGGCCGCGCCATCGCGCTCGGCCTCGCGCGCGAGGGCTTCGACCTGGTGCTGAACGACATCGAGCGCCAGCACGACCAGCTCGACGCGGTGAAAACCGAGATCGAGGCGATCGGCCAGCGCGCCGTCACCGCGTTCGCCGACGTCAGCGATGCGGGCGCGGTGCGGGCGATGGTGAGCCACGCGATCGACGCCACCGGCCGCATCGACGCCGTGGTCAACAACGCCGGCATCCTGATCCCGGGCACGGTGGAGGCGCTGCCCGAGCGGCACTGGGACGCGGTGATGGACGTCAACGCCAAGGGCACCTTCCTGGTGGTGCAGGCGCTGCTGCCGCACATGCGCGCACGCCGCTACGGGCGCATCGTCAACATCGCCTCTATCGGCGGCAAGCACGGCGCGCCGGAGCAGGCGCACTATTCCGCCAGCAAGGCCGCGGTGATGGGCTTCACCCGCGTGCTGGCGCAGGAGGTGGGTGCCGAGGGCATCACGGCCAACTGCATCTGCCCCGGCATCATCGTCACCGACATGGGCCGCACCAACCTGGAGGACCCGGTGGTGGCGGAGCGCTGGATCAGCAACACCGCGCTGCGCCGCCTCGGCCAGCCGGAGGACGTGGTCGGCCCGGTCTGCTTCCTCGCCTCCGACGCCTCCGCCTTCGTCACCGGCCAGACCCTCAACGTCGACGGCGGCATCGTGCTGAGCTGACCCGACTGGAAGGGACGCGCCGATGTACCTCGAGAAGTTCCGGCTCGACCGCCGCATCGCAGTGGTGACCGGCGGCGGCGGCGGCATCGGCCTCGCCTGCGCGATGGCGCTGGGCGAGGCGGGGGCGACGGTGGTGGTGGCCGACCTCGACCCCGTGCTGGCGGAAACCGGCGCGCAGGCGGTGCAGGACGCCGGCGGCGTCGCGCACGGCATCCCGATCGACGTGACGCTGACGGACACGGTGGACGCCGCCGCGGCCGCGGTGCGCGCCCGGCACGGCCGCATCGACATCCTGGTCTGCAACGCCGGCATCGTGGTGTCCGAGATCAAGGCCGAGAACCTCGACGACGCCGCCTGGCTGCGCCAGATCGACGTCAACCTCAACGGCGTGTTCCGCTGCTGCCGCGCGTTCGGCCGCGTGATGCTGGAGCAGGGATTGGGCGCCATCGTCAACATCGGCTCCATGGCCGGCGGGATCGTGGTCCGGCCGCAGGAGCAGGCGGCCTACAACGCCTCCAAGGCCGGCGTGCACCACCTGACCCGTTCGCTGGCGGCGGAGTGGGGCGGCCGCGGCGTGCGCGTCAACGCCGTGGCGCCGACCTACATCGAGACGCCGCTCACCCGCTTCGGCATGAACAACCCGCGCCTCTACGACCGCTGGCTGGACTCCACGCCGATGCGCCGCGTCGGGCAGCCGGACGAGATCGCGTCGGTGGTGCACTTCCTGGCCTCCGACGCGTCGAGCCTGATGACCGGCAGCATCGTGTATGCCGACGGCGGCTACACCGCGTGGTAGGAGGTCCGGTCCCGCCACGCGGAACCGGGCCATCCGGACACCTCAGTAGCGATACAGCTCGTGCTTGAACGGGCCGTTCTGCGTCTCCAGCCCAATATAGGTGGCCTGCTTCTCCGACAGCCGGGTCAGCTCGGCGCCAACCTTGGCCAAGTGCAGCGACGCCACCTTCTCGTCGAGCGACTTCGGCAGGGTGTAGACCTTGCGCTCGTATTTGCCCTCCGGCGCGGTCCACAGCTCGATCTGCGCCAGCGTTTGGTTGGTGAACGACGCCGACATCACGAAGGACGGGTGCCCGGTGGCGTTGCCGAGGTTCACCAGCCGCCCTTCCGACAGCAGGATCAGGCGCTTGCCGTCCGGGAACACCACCTCGTCGACCTGCGGCTTGACGTTGTCCCACTTGTAGTTGCGCAGCGCCTCGATCTGGATCTCGGAATCAAAGTGGCCGATGTTGCAGACGATGGCGCGATGCTTCATTGCCCGCATGTGCTCGATGGTGATGACGTCGATGTTGCCGGTGGCGGTGACGAAGATGTCGCCGCGCGGCGCCGCCTTGTCCATCGTCACCACCTCGTAGCCTTCCATCGCCGCCTGCAGCGCGCAGATCGGATCGGCTTCCGTCACCAGCACGCGGCAGCCGGCGTTCTTCAGCGAGGCGGCCGAGCCCTTGCCAACGTCGCCGTAGCCCGCGACCACCGCGACCTTGCCTGCCATCATGGTGTCGGTGCCGCGCCGGATCGCGTCCACCAAGCTTTCGCGGCAGCCGTACAGGTTGTCGAACTTGGACTTGGTCACGCTGTCGTTGACGTTGATCGCCGGCACCTTGAGCGTGCCCTTCTTCGCCATCTCCCACAGCCGGTGCACGCCGGTGGTGGTTTCCTCCGAGATGCCGCGCACGTCCTCCAGCAGGTCGGAATGCTTGTCGTGCATCAGCACGGTCAGGTCGCCGCCGTCATCGAGGATCATGTTCGGCGTCCAGCCGTCAGGCCCGCGCACCGTCTGCTCGATGCACCACCAGAACTCCTCCTCGTCCAGCCCCTTCCAGGCGAACACCGGGACGCCTGCGGCGGCCACCGCGGCCGCGGCATGGTCCTGCGTCGAGAAGATGTTGCACGACGACCAGCGCACGGTGGCGCCGAGCGCGGTCAGGGTCTGGATCAGCACTGCGGTCTGGATCGTCATGTGCAGGCAGCCGGCGATCCGCGCACCCTTCAGCGGCTGGCTCGCGCCAAACTCCTCCCGCAGCGCCATGAGCCCCGGCATCTCGCCCTCGGCGATCGAAATCTCCTTCGCGCCCCACTCGGCGAGGGTGACGTCCTTGACCTTGTAGTCCTGGCTCATGACGGGTCCTTGAGGTTTCGCGGCAATGCGTGCGCGGTATATCCCGCGCCGGACGAAAGCGGAACTGCATGCGTGGCTGGCGTACGCCGTTGTGCATCCCGGCGGCCCGATCCGCGTCTCCTGTCCCAGGCGCCGGATCAACCACGCATTACCCGAGGAACCCGAGACCATGACCACCATGACCCGTCCCACCGCCAGCCGCACCGCGAACGCGCTGGGCTGGCTCAGCATCGGGCTGGGTGCGGCCGAACTCGCCGGAGCCGGGCGGCTGCTCGGGCTGATGGGCGGGCGGCGCACCGGCATCGCCCGGTTCTACGGCCTCCGCGAGGTCGCCACCGGGATCGGCCTGCTTGCCGCCTCCGACCCGACGCCCTGGGTCTGGGGACGGGTCGGCGGCGACGCGTTGGACCTCGCCAGCCTCGTCGGCGGCTACGGGCGTGGCAGGCCGGGCAAGGGCAACCGCACCCTGGCGCTCCTGGCGGTGGCATTGATCGGCGCCGTCGACGTGGCCAGCGCCCGCAGCATGCGTCCGCGCCGCTGAGGGCGCGGTGGCGACGGCGCCAGCTCCGTCGCCGCCATCGGCGCTATGACAGCAGGGTCGCGTCCAGGCTGATCTCGGCGTTCAGCAGCTTGGAGATCGGGCAGCCGGCCTTGGCCTTGGCGGTCAGCTCCTGGAACTGTGCCTGGTCGATCTCCGGGATCGTCGCCGACAGCGTCAGGTGCGACTTGGTCACCGCGAAGCCGTCGCCCACCTTGTCCAGCGTGACCACGGCCTTGCTGTCCATGTGGGTGGCGGTGAACCCGGCCTCGCCCAGGATCATCGACAGCGCCATGGCGAAGCAGGACGCGTGCGCGGCCGCCACCAGTTCCTCCGGATTAGTGCCCTTCTTGCCCTCGAACCGGGTATTGAAGCCGTAGGGCGAGGCGTTGAGAACGCCGCTCTCGGTGCTGATCTGGCCGCGTCCGTCCTTCAGGCCGCCTTCCCAGACGGCGGATGCGTACTTGTCCATGCGCGTGTGCTCCTTGCCTGCGTTGTCGGGACCGAACGTCCGAACCGACGCGTTGTTCATTTCGGCCGCGCGCTCTGCCACCATGCCCCGTCAGCGGACGGAGCGGCGATGGCGGGCAGGACGTGGACGGCGGCGATGGAGGGCACCGGGGCCGACGCGGTGTCGCAGCCGGTGCCGGCGGCGCGAAAGACCATGCGGCTCGACCGGGTGTTCTGGAGCCACTTCTCGCCCAACCTCGGCCCTGGCGGATGGGTGACCGGCGTGCTGCTGGTGCATCTCGGGCTGGACGCGCGCTCGGGCCTCCTGGCGATCCTGGTCGGCAACCTCCTGGGCGCCGTGCCGGTGGCGCTGGCGGCGGCGATCGGGCCGCGCACCGGCCTGCCGC
>CAXTOD010000213.1:0-5102 GCA_964245705.1 uncultured Acetobacteraceae bacterium | reverse complement strand
GGTGGAGTTCCGGGCCGAGAAGGCCGGGATCATCCACGCTGGCATCGGCAAGGCGTCGTTCGATCCGGACAAGCTGGCGCAGAACATCCGGGCGCTGGTGGACGCGATCCAGAAGGCCAAGCCGACCGGGGCTAAGGGCACCTACCTGCAGCGGGCGGCGCTGTCCTCGACCATGGGACCGGGCGTGAAGGTGGACGTGTCCTCCTTTACCGCCGGCTGAGAACGCGCCGGCGCCTCGGCGCCGGCGAACAGGGGAGCGGCTTGCGGGCCGTTCTTCCGAACCTGTCCAAGACCGCACGCGGCGACCCTCCTCCGGGAGGGGTGCCTTAATCGATCCTCCGGGTCGGCGCGCGAAAGACGGGAGACGCCAGTTCGCTGGTGGTTCCGACTTCTTCTTGCGGACAGGCGAACCGGATCGGCGGGCGTTCGCGCGTGCCGGTCCATGGGCAACCCGGCCCACCAGGCAGCCGCCTGGCGGGCCACGACGGAGACGGGATTTGGACCGTACGGAGAAGCACGCGTTCGTCGCCTCGCTCGCCGCCGTTTTCGCAGACACGTCCATGGTCGTCGTCACCCGCAATGACGGGATGACGGTGGCGCAGGTGACGGGGCTGCGGAGCCGGATGCGGGCAGCCGGGGCGACGTTCAAGGTCGCGAAGAACCGGCTGGCCACGCTCGCCCTGGATGGGACCCGATTCGACGGCATCGTGCCAATGCTGAAGGGACCGACCGCGCTCGCGTGGGCGCACGACCCGGTGGCGGTGGCCAAGGTGGCGGTCGAGTTCGCCAAGACCAACGACAAGCTCGTCATCCTCGGCGGCGCGCTCGGAACCCAGACGCTGAACGCGGATGGCGTCCGGGCGCTCGCCGAGCTGCCGTCCCTGGACGTCCTGCGTGCGCAGCTGGTGGGGCTCATCGCCACCCCGGCCACGCGCATCGCGGGCGTGCTCCAGGCGCCGGCCGGACAGCTTGCACGGGTCTTCGGGGCCTACGCCAAGAAGGACGAGACGCAGGCCGAGCCCGAGGCCGCCTGAGGCGGTGCGGGGCGACGCTGGCAGTCGAGAAAGTGAACGCGGGCCCGGGAACCGGGCTTGCACGGAACCACGCAGCCTTTATATCAGGAACATCACATCATGGCCGATCTGACGAAGCTTGTTGACGAGCTGTCCGCTCTCACCGTTCTCGAGGCTGCGGAGCTGTCGAAGCTCCTCGAGGAGAAGTGGGGCGTGTCCGCTGCGGCGCCGGTGGCCGCCGCCGCTGCCCCTGCCGCCGCTGCCGCGGCGCCGGTGGAGGAGCAGACCGAGTTCACCGTGATCCTCGCCAAGGTGGGCGACAAGAAGATCAACGTGATCAAGGAGGTCCGCACCATCACCGGCCTGGGTCTGAAGGAAGCCAAGGACCTGGTCGAGGGTGCGCCGAAGCCCGTGAAGGAAGGCGTCAACAAGGAAGACGCTGCGAAGTTCAAGAAGATGCTGGAAGAGCAGGGTGCCGCTGTCGACATCAAGTAGGCTTCTCGTCGTGCGGCCGGTTCGCCGGCCGGAAAGGTAGTCCGGGCGGGTGGGAATCAGGAATGGTTCCCGCCCTTCTGGTCGTGGTGGCGCCTGGATCCTCCGGACACGTCCGGCACGGGTCGGGCGCCTGAGGCGTTGAGACCATCCCCGGCGCCGCGGCGCCCATGGGACGGCATGGTGGTCCGACAGGATCGCGAACGGTTTTTCCCGGCCAAGGGTTCGGCCGGACGCGTGCGGCTGCCACAGCATGGCATGTCCCCACCGTCCGCGCAGGGCCTTAGCCGGCAGGCGACGGGGCAGGTATACACGATGAACGCGATGACCAAATCGTTCACGGGACGCAAGCGCATCCGCAAGAGCTTCGGGCGCATCCCCGAAGTGGCTCCGATGCCCAACCTGATCGACGTGCAGCGCGCCTCCTACGAGGCGTTCCTGCAGATGAACGTCCAGCCCGACAGCCGGACCGCGTCCGGGCTGCAGGAGGTGTTCCGCTCGGTGTTCCCGATCAACGACTTCGCCGGCCGCGGCCGTCTCGAGTTCGTGCATTACGAGCTCGAGGAGCCCAAGTACGACGTCGAGGAGTGCATCCAGCGCGGCATGACCTTCGCCGCACCGCTGAAGGTGATCCTGCGTCTCATCGTCTGGGACGTCGACGAGGACACCGGCAGCCGCTCGATCCGCGACATCAAGGAGCAGCCCGTCTACATGGGCGACATGCCCCTGATGACGGATAACGGCACCTTCATCATCAACGGCACCGAGCGCGTCATCGTGTCGCAGATGCACCGCTCGCCGGGCGTGTTCTTCGACCACGACAAGGGCAAGACGCACTCGTCGGGCAAGTTCCTGTTCGCCGCACGGGTGATCCCGTATCGCGGCTCCTGGCTCGACTTCGAGTTCGACAGCAAGGACATGGTCTATGTCCGCATCGACCGGAAGCGGAAGCTGCCGGTGACGACGCTGCTGTACGCGCTGGAGAGCAACGCGTCGGCAGCGGCGCGTGCCGCCAAGGCGGCCGAGGGCGGCGATGTCGACTCCATGGACATACGCGGCATGGACCAGGACGAGATCCTGTCCAACTTCTATGGACAGGTGGTGTTCACCCGGACGGCCAAGGGCTGGGCGCGGCCGTTCGATCCCGATGCGTTCCGCGGCCTGAAGCTGCTGGAGCCGCTGGTGGACGCCGACACCGGCGAGGTGGTGGCCAAGGCCGACGACAAGCTCACCGCGCGCTCGACCAAGAAGATCGCCGAGAAGACCAGGGAGGTGCTGGTCGGGCGTGCTGACCTGCTCGGCCGCTACGTCGCCTACGACCTGGTCAACGAGGAGAGCGGCGAGATCTACGGCGAGGCGGGCGAGGAACTGACCGAGCCGCGCCTCCTCGCGCTGGAGGAGATGGGAATCGACCGGCTGCCGACGCTGGCGGTCGACAACAGCAACGGGCCATGGATCCGCAACACCCTGGCGGTGGACAAGAACGGGTCCCGTGAGGACGCGCTGGTCGACATCTACCGGGTGATGCGCCCGGGCGAGCCGCCAACCCCGGACACCGCGGAGGCGCTGTTCCGGGGTCTGTTCTTCGATCCCGATCGCTACGACCTGTCCGCGGTCGGCCGGGTGAAGATGAACATGCGGCTGTCGGTCGACGCCGAGGATACCGTCCGCGTGCTGCGCAAGGATGACATCCTGCGCACGGTGAAGGTGCTGTGCGAGCTCAAGGACGGGCGCGGCACCATCGACGACATCGACAACCTCGGTAACCGCCGGGTGCGCTCGGTGGGCGAGCTGATGGAGAACCAGTATCGCGTCGGTCTGCTGCGCATGGAGCGCGCGATCCGCGAACGCATGGGCTCGGTCGACATCGACACGGTGATGCCGCACGACCTGATCAACGCCAAGCCGGCCGCGGCCGCGGTGCGCGAGTTCTTCGGCTCGTCGCAGCTGTCGCAGTTCATGGACCAGACCAACCCGCTGTCGGAGGTGACGCACAAGCGTCGCCTGTCGGCGCTTGGCCCGGGCGGGTTGACGCGCGAGCGGGCAGGCTTCGAGGTGCGCGACGTGCACCCGACGCATTACGGCCGCATCTGCCCGATCGAGACGCCGGAAGGGCCGAACATCGGCCTGATCAACTCGCTCGCCACCTACGCCAAGGTGAACAAGTACGGCTTCATCGAGACGCCGTACCGCCTGGTGAAGGACGGGGCGCTGCAGGACGGGTGGAAGTACCTGTCGGCGATGGAGGAGGAGAAGCTGGTGGTGGCGCAGGCGGATGCCGCGCAGGACACCGCTGGCCACCTCACCGACGAGCTGGTCTCGGTGCGACGCGGCGGCGACTTCCGGCTGGTGAAGCCGGAGGACGTGACGGCCTGCGACGTGTCGCCGAAGCAGCTGGTTTCGGTCGCGGCCGCGCTGATCCCGTTCCTGGAGAACGACGATGCCAACCGCGCGCTGATGGGCTCGAACATGCAGCGCCAGGCGGTGCCGCTGATCCAGTCCGACGCGCCGCTGGTCGGCACAGGGATGGAGGCGGCGGTCGCGCGTGACAGCGGCGCCACCATCGTCGCGCGCCGTCCCGGCGTGATCGACCAGATCGACGGGGCGCGCATCGTGGTGCGCGCGACCGACGAGGGCGGTGCGACCCAGGGCGTCGACATCTACCGGCTGCGCAAGTACATGCGCTCCAACCAGTCGACCTGCATCAACCAGCGTCCGCTGGTGCGCGTGGGCGATCGGGTAGTGGTGGGCGACATCATTGCCGACGGGCCGTCCACCGAGCTCGGCGAGCTGGCGCTGGGACGCAACGTGCTGGTCGCGTTCATGCCCTGGAACGGCTACAACTTCGAGGACAGCATCCTCATCTCCGAGCGCATCGCCCGCGACGACGTGTTCACCTCGATCCACATCGAGGAGTTCGAGGTGATGGCGCGCGACACCAAGCTCGGCCAGGAGGAGATCACCCGCGACATCCCCAACGTCGGCGAGGAGGCGCTGCGCAACCTCGACGAGGCGGGCATCGTGGCCATCGGCGCCGAGGTGCAGCCGGGCGACATCCTGGTCGGCAAGGTCACGCCCAAGGGCGAGAGCCCGATGACGCCGGAGGAGAAGCTGCTCCGCGCCATCTTCGGCGAGAAGGCGTCGGACGTGCGCGACACCTCGCTGAAGCTGCCGCCGGGCACCACCGGCACCATCGTCGACGTGCGCGTGTTCTCGCGTCGCGGCGTGGACAAGGACGAGCGCGCGATGGCGATCGAGCGCTCGGAGATCGAGCGCTTGGCCAAGGACCGCGACGACGAGCGCGCGATCCAGGAGCGGTCGTTCTACAACCGGCTGCGCGAGCGGCT
The DNA here is from genome assembly GCA_964245705.1 of uncultured Acetobacteraceae bacterium. Classification (GTDB taxonomy): domain Bacteria; phylum Pseudomonadota; class Alphaproteobacteria; order Acetobacterales; family Acetobacteraceae; genus Lichenicola. The sequence continues at coordinate 250 of CAXTOD010000213.1, read as the reverse complement.
GCTCGGGCAGAATGCGGGCGCCGGGTTCAAGGGCATCAAGTCGGGCACCGAGCTGACCGAGGAGGTGCTGGGCGAGCATCCGCGCGGCGCTTGGCGCAACGTCGTGGTGGCGTCGGACCAGGCGATGTCGGAGATCGAGACGCTGAAGCGCGAGTTCGACTTCGCGGTGGGCCGCATCCAGGCGCGGTTCGACAGCAAGGTCGAGAAGCTGCAGCGCGGCGACGAGCTGCCGCCCGGCGTGATGAAGATG
>CAXTOD010000212.1:0-5124 GCA_964245705.1 uncultured Acetobacteraceae bacterium | reverse complement strand
AGTGTTGGCCCCCCGACTGCTGGCCCAGCGAGCGCTGGCTGCGTCTGCGGCTGAGCGGACTGGCACCGGCGCGGCCGTCGCCCTGGAGCGGCAGGGATGCGGGCGCCGGCCGGTCCGCGGTGCTGGTGCCGATCGTGCTCGGGGCGTCGCCGTCGGTGCTGCTGACGCGGCGTTCCGCGCTGCTGCGCCACCACGCGGGCCAGGTGAGCTTTCCCGGCGGCCGCGCCGATCCGGGAGATGCCGACGCCGTCGCCACCGCGCTGCGCGAGGCGCGGGAGGAGGTCGGGATCGACCCGCACCTGGTGGAGGTGCTGGGCAGGCTGCCGCAGCAGAGCACCCGGGCCGGCGGGTTCACCATCGTGCCGGTGGTGGCGTTGCTGTCGCCGCACGCCACCTGGCGCGCGTCCGAAGGGGAGGTGGCGGCGATCTTCGGGCTGCCGCTGGCGGTGCTGACCGATCCCGACGCGCCGCGCCTGATCGAGACCGGGCCGCGCGCCGGCGCCTGGTCCTGGCCGCATCCGGAGGAGGACATCTGGGGAGCGACGGCGGCGATCCTGCTCGCGCTGTCGCGGCTGCTTCGGGACTAGGCGAAGGATCGGATCCCGGTTCTAGCGTCCGGCCTCCGCCGCATAAAGCGCCATCTCGTCCAGCACCCTGGCTCCCAGGGCGGCCTCGAACCGGACCCGTTCCCCGGCCGCCAGCGCGCCCGCCCCGCCGTCGCGGCCCAGGTTGGAGCGGAAGATGCCGGCGGCGCTGACGGGCAGGAAGTCCTCGTACAGGATCGGCTCCGGCGCGTCGGGACGGAAGAAGGCGAGGCCGGACTGGCGCAAGGCGTCCGCGTCGTCGGGAAACCCGGCGAAGACCCGCATGGCCTCCCCGTGCGGCGCTCCGTCGGCGACGGCGGCCTGCGCCTCCGCGAGCAGGCGGTCGTAAAGGCTCCGGCCTTCCGGGGTGAGGGCGGCGCCGCGCTGCTCGATCTCGCCGAACCGGGCGGTGTGGGTGCCGGCGGCATCGCCGCCGGCGCCGGGGAACAGCACGGGCTCGCTCAGCGCCTGGAAGCTGGTCTGGCGCAGCAGGATCGGCACCTGCCGGCGTGGCGGCCCCTCGATCACCGGCTTCGGGTTCATCCCGGCGTCCCGCATCGCCGCCTGTGCTGCGTCGATGTCGCGCGTGCGCGGGGTCAGGTGGTTGAGGTGCGGCCCGCGGAAGCAGACCACGTCGGCCACCAGCGGGTGCGCCGCCTTCAGCCGGGCATAGAGCGCGGCGTCCACCGCGGCGGTGCGTTGCCAGCGGAACACCTGCAGCGACTCGGCGACGAACGCGTCCGCCTCGGCCTCCGGCAGCCCGCCCTCCGCCTCGGCCAGCGCCAGCAGGTCCAGCAGGCGCGCCGTGGCGATCCGGCGCCGGGACAGGATGGCTCCGGCCTGTTCGCGCAGCTCCGGATCGGCGATCAGCTCGAGCCGCAGCAGGGAGGTGAAGACGCGGAACGGGCTGGCTGCCAGCCCTCGCGCCGTGATCGGGCGGAAGGCGGTGGAGTGCACCGGCACCCCGGCGGGCGCGAGGTCGTAGTAGCCGACCGCATGGAGGCCCAGCACGGCGAACAGCCTGGCGACCAGGACCAGCTCGGTGGCGGTGCCGAGCCGGATCGCGCCGTGCCGCTCGACCTCCAGCCGGTGGTCCGCCTCCTCCGCGGCGAGGCGGTTGGTGCGGGCGACCAGGGCCAGCAGGTCGCCGTAGAGCGGCACCTCCTGCCGGTACATGTCCGACAGCGCCGCGGAGAAGCGGGCGCGAAGCAGGTCGGGATCGACGAGAACGGCGTTCGGCATGGCTGGGAGCCCTAGCGCGAGAAGCGGGTGGACAGCAGGATCATGGAGGTGGTGCGCAGCACGCCGTCGAGCGCGCCGATCTGGTCGATCACCCCGTCGAGCTCGGCGGTGGAGGCTCCGGACACGACCGCGATCAGGTCGACCGCGCCGCTCACCGCGTGCAGCTCGCGCACCGCGCCGAGCTTGCGCAGCATTGCCTCCACCGCGGCGGTCTGCTTGGGCGCCAGGGTGATCAGCACGTGCGCCCGGACCGCCCGGTCGGCGGCGGGCGACGCCGCGCGCACGGTGTAGCCGAGGATGGCGCCGCTGCGCTCCAGGCGCTCGATCCGCCCCTGCACCGTGGTGCGCGACAGGCCGAGCCGGCGGCCGAGCACCGCGGCAGGCAGGCGCGCATTGGCTGTCAGCAGCTCGATGAGCTGCCGGTCGGTGGCATCCGGCTGCATCGGCGGACGGTAGCCGCCGCGTCCTGGCTGTCAATCGCCACCGGCGGCGACGGTGCGGCCGGACCGCCGGCAAGGCCGTCGCGGGCCGCCCGCGGGTGGAGCCGCACCAGAACGGTTGGCACGCTTCTGGCCCGGCCGCCCCTCGGGCCTGCGGCGGATGCTCCCCGCCGCCAGGCGCCAAGGCCGCAGGTGCGCGACCACCCCGTCGAGGTTCGACCGGCAAGGACAGGTCTGCCGCAACCAGGAGCTGCGCGGCGGAGCCTGGAGGCCGGCGCAAGCCTTGTCACGGGGGCATCAAGAGATGCGGGCGTGGCGGATGCACGGCAACGAAGGCACGGCGGCAGCGGACCGGGATCCGTTCCTCGTGGACACCGATGGCGCGGTCCGGCACCATGACACGCGACGCCGCGACCGCGCGGCGCAGGCAGCGATGTGGCCACCGCTGGACGCAAGCCGGGCCGTGGGATCATGTAGCCCAGGATGCAGGAGCCTGCGGTCACTCCCTCATCGGCCGGTGCGGCCGTGACGCGCGATGCACCCGCCCGCAGGGCGGCGGCCAGGGCCGCCCTTGTCTACGTCGCCGCGTTCATCGCCGTTGCCGTGCTCGTGCAGCTGCAGGTCGGCGCCTATGCGAGCGACCGGGGGCTCACCAACGACGAGGCCGCCCACTTCGTCAACAGCCTGCTGGTGCTGGACTACCTGCGGCAGGAGCCGCTCGGCAGCCCGCTGGCGTTCGCCCGCGACTACTACGCCCACTTCCCGCGTGTCTCGATCGGCCATTGGCCGCCGATGTTCTATCTCCTGCAGGCGGCGGTTTTCGCGCTGGCCGGACGGTCGTCCGCGGCGGCGCTCGCCCTGCAGGCGGTGTTGGCGGGGCTGGCGGCCGGAACCGTCGCCGTGCTGGTGCATGTCAGGCTCGGCCGCTCCGCCGCCCTGGCCTCGGGGCTCATGGTGCTGGCCTCGCCCATCCTGCTCTTCCTGCTGGACGCGGTCATGCTGGACACCGTCATGGCGCTGCTCGTGTGCTGGGCGGCGCTGTGGTGGGCCGCCTTCGCCCGGCGCCCGGGGATCGGCCCCGCGGCCGGGTTCGCCGCCTGCTCGGTCCTCGCCATCCTGACCAAGGGCGACGGGTTCGGCCTGGCGCTTCTGCCCCTGGTGCACGCCGCCGTCCTGCGCAGCCTCCGCCTGCTGCTGCGCTGGCAGGCCTGGGCCGCTGCGGCGGCCGTGGCCCTGTTCGCCCTTCCCTGGCACCTGGCGACGTTCCACATGCAGGCCAGCGGCTTCAACTACGGGTTCGGCTGGGACTACACGGGGCGGGCGCTGCCGGCCTATGCCGCGGCGCTGGTCGGCGCCCTGGGGCTGGTCGGCACCACAGGCCTCGCGGCAGGCCTGTGGCAGGCCGTCCAGGCCGGTGGCCAGCGGGCAGCAGCGGATCAGACGCTGGCGGCGCTGGCGAGCGCGGTGGTGGCGATGGGCTGCTTCACCCTGATCGCGCCGGCCGACATCTCGCCGCGCTACCTGGTCGCGCTGGTCCCGTGCGCGGTGTTCGTGTCCGCGATCGGGCTGGCGAGGCTGGTCGCGCCGCTGACGGTCCGGCACGCCGGAACCGTTGTCGCGGCGGTGCTGGCGCTGAACGCGGCGCTCGTGCTGCGATGGCCGCACGTCGCGCCGTTCGGGATGCAGACGGTGGCCCGGCGGATCCTGGATGACCGTCCGGGCAACCCGTTGGTCCTGGTTGCGGGATCCACGCGCGCGGAAGGTGCCCTGATCGCGGCCTTCGACGAGCTCGACCCGAAGCGCACGCACTACGTGCTGCGGGGAACCCAGCAGCTCGCCAGCGGCAACCTCATGGGAAGCCGCTACCAGACCCGGTTCGCCGACGCGGCGGCCGCGGCGGCATGGCTGGACGGCAGCGGGATCGGCTGGGTGGTCGCGGACGTGTCCCCGGACGCGGCGGCGCTGGAACACGACCGTCAGCTCGTCCCAGCGCTGTCGGCCGCGGGATCGGGATGGACCCTGTGCGACAGCCACAGGAGCGCGGACGGCGAGGTCCGGCTGTATCACCGGTCGGGGATCATGCCGACGTCGGAGGAGGTCCGGAGCCTGCTGCGCCGCGCCGTTCCGAACCGGTGAGGACGAACGGGACAGGGCCCGGCGGCTGGATGGCGTTGTCGCACCCGGGGATCAGGTCCGCCGATAGCGTTGTCGCACCCGGAGATCGGGTCCGCCGGTCGCCCGCGCCCCGGCACGGACACACGCGGTCGTGCAGGCCGGCCGGGCGAACAGCCGGGCCACCTGGTCGTTGGACCGGTCATCCGAAACAGGAGAACAGCCATGGCCTTGTTCACCAAGCCGATCAAGACGCTCGACGACCTGTTCGTGCACATGCTGCAGGACATCTATTACGCCGAACACCAGATCACCAAGGCGCTGCCGCAGATGATCGAGAAGGCGACCGACCAGAGCGTCAAGAACGCGTTCCAGACCCACCTGCAGGAAACGGAAGGCCAGATCGTCCGGCTCGAGCAGGTGTTCCGCCTCCACGGCACCGAGGCCAAGGCGGTCACCTGCGAGGCGATCGACGGCAACATCAAGGAGGCCAAGGAAACCTTCGGCGACATCGATGACCAGGCGGTGCTGCACACCGCGCTGATCGCGAACGCCCAGGCGGTCGAGCACTACGAGATCACCCGCTACGGCACCCTGGCGGCCTTGGCCAGGCAGCTCGGCCATTCGGAGGCGGCGTCGCTGCTGGAGCACACGCTGGAGGAGGAGAAGGCCACCGACCACAAGCTGACCGCCCTGGCGGCCGGCGAGATCGAGCGAAGCGGTTCCCCGCGTCAGCAGCTGCCGGC
>CAXTOD010000211.1:0-5138 GCA_964245705.1 uncultured Acetobacteraceae bacterium | reverse complement strand
CCGCTTGGCCTTGACCGGATCGCCCACCATCAGCGGCACGATGTGGGTGACGGACTGCTTCACCGGCAGACCTTCCTCCTCCTTCATTGCCTTCTGCCGCGCCTCCGCCGCCTCCACCCGCCACGGCCGCGGCGCTATGCCGCCGCAGGCGAAGCGGGCCTGCCTGACCTGCCCGTCGGACCCGTCGACGATCGACGCCACCGACACCAGCGCAAAGGCGTAGGACGCGCGGTCGCGTATCTTGCGGTAGCCCTGCACCCCCGGTGGCGGCGGCGGCAGGGTCACGGCGGTGATCAGCTCGCCCGGCTGCAGCACGGTGTCGAGGTGCGGCGTGTTGCCCGGCAGCCGGTAGAACCCGGTGATCGGGATGCGCCGCACGGCGCCGCTGGCCGTCACCGTCTCGATCGTGGCGTCCAGCGCCATCATCGCCACCGCCATGTCGGACGGGTGCGCGGCGATGCAGGCAGCACTCGTGCCGACCACCGCGTTCATGCGGTTCACCCCGCCGATCGCGCCGCAGCCCGTGCCCGGCACGCGCTTGTTGCAGGCGCTGGCGGTGTCGTAGAAATACACGCAGCGCGTGCGCTGCAGCAGGTTGCCGGCCGTGGTGGCGCGGTTGCGCAGCTGCGGCGACGCCCCGGCCAGCAGCGCCTGCGCCAGCAGCGGATACTGCGACCGCACCGTCGGGTCCGCCGACAGCGCGCTGTTGCTCACGCCCGCGCCGATGCGCAGGCCGGCGTCCGCGGTGGGATGCACCCCGCCCGGGTCGAGCCGCCCGAGGTCGACCAGCCGGGTCGGCGTTTCCACCTCCAGCTTCATCAGGTCGAGCAGGTTGGTGCCGCCGGCGATGAACGCCGCACCGGACGCGGCCCCCGCCTGCGCCGCCCCCTGCGGGCTGCCTGCCCGCTCGTAGCCGAAGCTCCTCATGCCGGCACCTTGCGTCCGGCCTCGGCATGTCCGGCGTCATGGCCCGAGCCGCCCTCGACCTCGCGGATCGCCGCGACGATGTTGGGGTAGGCGCTGCACCGGCAGATGTTGCCGCTCATGCGCTCGCGCAGCTCGAGGTCGGTCAGCGGCGGCGGCGTCGCGGTCAGGTCCGCGGTCACCCAGCTCGGCCAGCCGTCCTTGTGCTCCTGCAGCATCCCGATCGCCGAGCAGATCTGCCCGGGCGTGCAGTAGCCGCACTGGTAGCCGTCATGCGACAGGAACGCCTGCTGCATCGGGTGCAGCGCGTCGCCCTGCGCCAGCCCCTCGATCGTGGTGACCTCCCTTCCGTCATGCATCACCGCCAGGCTCAGGCAGGCATTGATGCGCTGCCCGTCCGCCAGCACCGTGCAGGCGCCGCACTGGCCGTGGTCGCAGCCTTTCTTGGAGCCGGTGAGGTGCAGGTGCTCGCGCAGCATGTCCAGCAGCGTGGTGCGCGCGTCCAGCGTCAGCACCCGCTGCTGCCCGTTCACCGTCGCCCGCACCCGTTCCATCACCACCGGCGGGAGACCGGGCGCGGGACCGGGTTCCACCACCGGGGCCGCCACCGTCTCGGCCTGCGCCGGCGCACCCGCCAGCCCCGCCGCGACCGCGGTCATGGCACCACCCTGCAGCACCCCGCGCCGCGACACCGTCGCACCCGGCATTGCCGCCCCGTTCCGGCCTTCGCCCATGCTGAACCACCCCCGCCTCATGCGACATGCCATCATGAGCCCGCTTCGTCGGCCGCGGGAGGCGTCTGCCCCCCACCTCTCGCTCACGTGACGGCGTTTCCGTCTGCTGTTGCAACAGCGCCGGTTTGGTGGCGTGTTGCGGCTGAACAGCTTGGGGCTGCCCGCGACGTGACCATCCAGACCCTTTCCGCCGGCCGACAGGGCCGCTTGATGCGCGGCGTTGCCGGAGCTGCCCTGTCTGCCGGCCTGCTGTCTGCGGCCCCGCTTGCCGCCACCGCCCAGGATCAGCCGCAGCCGGCCCCGCCAATACCGCCGATCCAGGCGCCGCAGGACCATCCCTATTCCGGCACCATCGCGCTGCGGATCGACGCCACCGACCTCGACCGCCACATCTTCACAGCGCACGAGACCATCCCGGTGGCCGGCTCCGGCGACACCGTGCTGCTGTTCCCGAAATGGGTGCCGGGCGACCACTCGCCGACCGGGCAGATCGACAAGTTCGCCAGCCTAGTGATCCACGCTGGCAGCACCCGCCTCGCCTGGGTGCGCGACCCGGTCGACGTGTACGCCTTCCACGTCCCGGTGCCGCAGGGCGCGACGGCGCTGGACCTCGACTTCCAGTACCTGTCGCCGGTGGTGCCCGACGAGGGCCGCGTGGTGATGACGCCCGGCATGCTCAGCCTCGAGGCCAACGAGATCCTGCTCTACCCGGCCGGATACTTCTCCCGCGACCTGCCGTTCGACATGACCGTCACCTACCCGGCCGGCTGGACCGCCTTCTCCGGGCTCGACGTCGCTAGCCAGCAGGCCGCCGTCGTGCACTACAAGACCGTCCCGCTGAACACCCTGGTGGACAACCCGATCCTGGCCGGCCGCTCCGTCCGGCGGGAGGACCTGTCGCCGCCGGCCACCGTCCCGGGGGGCACCGCGCCGGTGCATCTCGACATCGTCGGCGACGTGCCGGACGACCTCGCCATCGCGCCCGCGGTGCTGCAGGCCTACCGCAACCTGGTGGTGCAGGAGCAGCGCCTGTTCGGCTCGCACCACTACGACCACTACGACTTCCTGCTGTCGGTGTCCGACCAGCTCGGCGACATCGGCGAGGAGCACCACCGCTCGTCGGAGAACGGCGAGGGCGCCGACGACTTCACCGCCTGGGACAAGAACCTCGCCGACCGTGACCTGCTGCCGCACGAATCCACCCATAGCTGGAACGGCAAGTTCCGCCGTCCGGCCGATCTGTGGCAGCCCAACTTCAACACCCCGGAACGTGACAGCCTGCTCTGGGTGTACGAGGGCCAGACCGAGTACTGGGGCAAGATCCTGTCCGCCCGCTCCGGGCTGTGGACCAAGCAGGACGGGCTGGACCAGCTCGCCGACATGGCGGCCAGCTACGACAACGGCGTCGGCCGCTCCTGGCGCGACCTGGAGGACACCACCAACGACCCGATCATCGCCGAGCGCCGGCCGATCCCGTGGCGCGGCTGGCAGCGCTCGGAGGACTACTATGACGAGGGCGCGCTGGTCTGGCTCGACGTCGACACCAAGCTGCGCGAGCTGAGCCACGGCACCAGGTCGCTGAACGACTTCGCCCGCGTCTTCTTTGGCATGGACGACGGCAGCTACGTCACCAGCACCTACGTGTTTGCCGACGTCGCCCGCGCGCTCAACGCGGTGGCGCCGTTCGACTGGGCCGGCTTCCTCCACGCCAGGCTCGACCGCACCGGCGACGGCGCGCCGCTCGACGGCATCACCCGCGGCGGCTACCGGCTGGTCTACACGGCGGTGGAAAGCCCGTACGAGAAGAGCGCCGCGGACCTGCGCAAGATGACGGACTTCGCCTACTCGCTCGGTTTGTTCCTCACTCATGAGGGCGCCACGAAGGGTGTGGTCTGGGGCAGCCCGGCGTATAAGGCCGGACTCACGGTCGGCACCGAGATCATAGCCGTCAACGGCGCCGCCTACGATGCCGATGACCTCGCCCGCACCATCACCGACGCCAAGGCCTCGCAGGCCCCGATCGAGCTGCTGGTGAAGGCGGAAGACCACTACCGCACCGTGCGCATCGACTACCATGGCGGCCTGCGCTACCCGCATCTGGAACGCGCGCCCGGCAGCACCAGCCGCAGCCTGGACGCGATCCTGTCGCCGCTGAACTGATCCTTTGTTTGCCGCTGGCGGGCGTTCTACAGCCCGAACAGAACCTCGGCGTTGCGGTGGGCGATGTTTTCCCGGTCCTCCCCGCCCACGGGAAGCCGCTCCAGAAAATCCCGGGCGCCGGTGTTTGTCAGGTAGGGGTAGTCCACGGAGAAGATGATCCGCTCCGCACCCAGCACCTCGTGGATGAAGCGGAAGTGCGGCAGGGTCAGCATGCCGCTCGGCGTGACGAAGACATGCGACCGGTAGGTCTCGGTGATGCTCCGCGACAGCCCGGTCACCCCGCGCGGCATCGCGTCGTCCATGCGCTGCAGGTAGAACGGCACCATCTCGCCCCAGTGTCCGCTGATCACCTGCAGCCCGGGAAACCGGTCGAACGTCTCGGACAGGATCATGCGGATGACCTGGACCCCGGCCTCCGCGTGCCAGCCCCAGCCGAACAAGGACAGCCGCGCCGCCACCGCCTCGTCCAGCCCGCCATAATAAGGCTGCTGCACCTGCGGCAGGGGCATGCCCGGATGGACGTAGAGCGGCACACGCAACCAGTCCAGCATCGCCAGCACAGGGCGGTAGCGCTCGTCGTCCAGGAACACCTGGCTGGGCCGCCCGACGATGAGCGTGCCCTTGAGCCCCAGCTCCTTGACCGACCGCTCCAGCTCCGAAGCGGCCGCCTGCGCATCCTGCCAGGGCAATGCGGCGAAGCCGGCGAAGCGGTCGGGATGCGCCCGCACCGCCGCGGCGAGACGGTCGTTCGCCGCCCGCGCCAGCGCGACGGCCTCGGCCGCCGGCGCCAGCTGCGCCGGATTGCTGTAGGACAGGACCTGCATGTCGATGCCGTGCGCGTCCATATCCGCGATCCGCCCGTCCCCCATGTCGAACGCCCGGCCCGGGATCTCGCGCAGCGGAGCGAGCACCGGGCGATCGATCGGAGGCGGCTCCTCCGCGGTCTGCCTGCCGAGCGCCTTCGGGTATCCGGCTTCGGCCGCCTGCGGCGGCTCGGTCGCCTTTGCCAGGCCAGCGTCGAACGCGTGCTCCTCGATGGCAATGATCCGCATCGGGCTTCTCCCTCCAACCGGTCGCGACGTCCGGGCTTCAAGACGCAGCCGGATGCCCGGTTCACCGGCATCCTCGCCAAATACGCTGGATCCGGAAACGCCCGGCGGATCCCGCCGTTCGAGCCGCCATGGGCATCGGTGACCTCAAGCTGACGGATGGCACCGAGCAGGTGCAGCCCCGCACGCCGCTGGTGAGCCTGCTGCTCGCCTATGCCGCAACCGTTCCGACCGCCGCCGCCGCCGGGCGTTTCCGGATCCAGCGTATTTG
>CAXTOD010000210.1:0-5169 GCA_964245705.1 uncultured Acetobacteraceae bacterium | reverse complement strand
GATGGAGCGGATGGCTGCGATCGAGATCTACACCCAGCCGGGTTGTCCCTACTGCACGCGGGCCCTGGCGCTGCTGTCCGGCAAGGACGTCGCCTTCCGGGAGATCGACGCGCCGCACGGCTCGCCGGAACGCGTCGAGGCGCGCACGCGGTCGGGCGGCCGCACCACCGTGCCGCAGATCTTCATCGGCGCCCGCCATGTGGGCGGCTGCGACGACCTCCTGGCGCTCAACCGCACCGGCGAGCTCGACACCCTGTTGCAGGCGGCCTGAGCCGGGGCGACGGCCGGGTGGCGCTGGTCGGCCGATGATCCATTACCAGCTGCGGTGCGCGGCCGGCCACGAGTTCGAGGGCTGGTTCAAGGGCAGCGCGTCGTTCGAGGCGCAGGCCGAGCGTGGCCTGTTGAGGTGCCCGCGTTGCGGCACCCCGGAGGTGGGCCGCGGGCTCATGGCTCCCACGGTGCGGACGCGCCCGACGCGGCCCGCCGGGAACGTCGCCGCAACCTCGGAGACTCCCGTGACGGTGCTGCCCGACGAGATGCGGGCGGTGCTGCAGCGGATCCGCGCCGAGGTGGAGCGGAACTGCGAGGACCTGGGCGACGGCTTTGCCGACGAGGCGATCCGGATGAGCAGGGGCGAAGCGGAACGGCGCGGGATCTACGGCAATGCCAGCGACGAGGATCGCGAAGCGCTGGCGGACGAGGGAATCGCGGTGGTGCAAATCCCATGGCTGAAGCCGGCGGAAAGCTGAGCATGCGCGGGCTGGCCGTCCTGGTCGCGCTCGTGACGGCACCGCTCGGGGCTTTCGCCGATCCGGCGCCGGGTGTGCTCGGGCACTGGATGACCCCCGGACGCGACGGCGTGTTCGAGATCGCCCGCTGCGGAACCGGGCTGTGCGGTTGGCTGGTGGGCATGCGCTACAGCGGGTCCATGCCGCTCGACGTGTATCACCGGCCGCAATGCGGGCTTATGCTGCTGAGCGACTTCCGTCCCGCCGACGAGCAGGGACACTGGCACGGCTCCATCCTGGACCCCGACAGCGGCCGCTCCTATCAGGCGACCATCTGGTCCCCGGCCCCAGACGTGCTGAAGCTGCGCGGCTACCTGCTGCTGCCGATCCTGGGGCAGACGCAGGACTGGCATCGCTACAATGGCGCGATCGGACCTGCCTGCAGGCTGCCGCGCTGAAGCCGGGTCAGGCCGCCGACAAGGCCGCGATGTAGTTCACGCCGAGGTCGCGGGACGTGCGCCAGCGTCCAGGCTGCCCCCGAAGCGTCGGCACCATCCCGGCGATGTCGACGATCCGCAACCCGGCACCCGCCGCGTGGCGGCCGAGCTCGGCCGGGGTGACGAAGCGCCGCCAGTCGTGGGTGCCGGCCGGCAGCAGCCGCAGCACGTACTCCGCGCCGATCTTGGCGGTTGCGAGCGAGCGCAGGGTGCGGTTCAGGGTCGACAGGACGACTAGGCCTCCCGGCTGCAACAGCTCCGCCAGCAGGACTAGGAACGCGGCGGGGTCGGGAACGTGCTCGATCACCTCCAGGGCAGTCACGGCGTCGAAGCGCAGGCCGTCGGCACGCAGGGCCTCGGCGCTCCCGATCCGATAGGCGAGGCAACGGGGTCCGGCCTTTCCGGCGTGGGCCCTTGCCGCCTGGATCGCCGGTTCCGACGCATCGACGCCCAGCACGTCGTGGCCGAGTGCCGCCAGCGCCTCGCTGGCGAGCCCGCCCCCGCAGCCGAGGTCGAGCAGGCGCAGCGTCCGGTGCGGATGCAGCCCCTGGAGCCGGGCGAGGTGGCGCTGCGTCCACGCGACCCGGAGCGGGTTCATCTGGTGCAGCGGCCGCATCGGGCCGTCCGGATCCCACCAGCTTTCGGCAAGGCGGCCGAAGCGGGCGACCTCGCCGGGCGAGACCGATGGCGGCTGGCCCGTCGCGTGCCGGACCGGTGACTGCGCTTGCATGTTGCTGCCTTTCAACGGGAAAGCTATGTGACCCCGCTGCCGTATCGCTGCAATGCGGCATGACCCTGCCGCCTCGGCGTCCGCGCCTGGAGTCGGCACCGCGCGCTTCGTGGAGTCGACCCTGTCATGGCCCGCATCGTGATGAAGTTCGGCGGCACCTCGGTGGCCGATCTCGATCGGATCCGCTCGGTGGCCGAACGGATCAAGCGGCAGGTGGAGTCGGGCGACGAGGTGGCGGTGGTGGTGTCGGCGATGTCCGGGGTCACCAACCAGCTGGTGGGCTACTGCCAGGCGCTGTCGCCGTTGCACGACGCGCGCGAGTACGACGCCGTGGTGGCCACCGGCGAGCAGGTGACGAGCGGCCTGCTGGCGATCGCGCTGCAGACCACGGGCGTGGACGCGCGCTCCTGGTCCGGCTGGCAGGTGGCGCTCCGGACCGACGGCGCGCACGGCAAGGCGCGGATCGAGGCCATCGAGGGCGAGCGGCTCCTTGCGCGGATGCGCTCGGGCCAGGTACCGGTGGTCGCAGGCTTCCAGGGCATCGGCCCGGACAACCGGGTGACGACGTTGGGGCGCGGCGGCTCCGACACGTCGGCGGTGGCGCTGGCGGCGGCGCTGAAAGCCGATCGCTGCGACATCTATACGGACGTGGATGGTGTATACACCACCGATCCGCGCATCGTGCCGCGGGCGCGCCGGCTCGAGAAGATCGCCTACGAGGAGATGCTGGAGCTGGCATCGGTGGGGGCCAAGGTGCTGCAAACGCGGTCGGTCGAACTGGCGATGAAGGAGCGGGTGCGGGTGCAGGTGCTGTCCAGCTTCACGGACGGCCCGGCGCCGTTCGAGAACGGGACGGGCAGCCTGCTGCCCGGCACCATGGTGGTGGACGAGGACGAGATCGTGGAGAAGGAAATAGTCGCCGGTATCGCCTACTCCCGGGACGACGCGAAGGTCACGGTGCGCAAGGTCCCGGACCGCCCGGGCGTGGCCGCGGCCGTGTTCGGGCCGCTGGCGGAGGCGCACGTGAACGTCGACATGATCGTGCAGAGCACCGGCGCCGACGGCACCACCGACATGACCTTCACCGTCGGCAAGACCGACCTGCCGCGCGCGATCGCGGTACTGAAGGCGGCGCATGGCGAGATCCAGTACGGCGAGATGCTGACCGACCCGGACGTGGCGAAGATCAGCGTGGTGGGCGTGGGCATGCGCAGCCATGCTGGCGTCGCCAGCACCATGTTCCGCACCCTGTCGGGGCGGTCGATCAACATCCAGGTGATCTCGACCAGCGAGATCAAGGTGAGCGTGCTGATCGCCTCGGACTACACCGAGCTCGCGGTCCGCGCCCTGCACAGCGCGTACGGCCTCGATGTCGGCTGACCTGATGCCGGGGCAGGCAGCGGTCCTGCCGGACACCGGTCCCGCCTGGCTGGCGGCGCGGCAGCGGCTGGAGCGGTTGTGGGAAAGAGGCGCCACCTTTCTCGGCAGCGAGCTGGCGATCCTCGGCGGGGCGATGAGCTGGGTCAGCGAGCGCACCCTGGTGTCGGCCATCTCCAACAACGGCGGGTTCGGGGTGATCGCCTGCGGGGCGATGGGGCCGGAGCTGCTGGAGCGCGAGATCGCCGGGACGCAGGCGCTGACCGACCGGCCGTTCGGCGTCAACCTGATCACCATGCACCCGCAGCTCGACGATCTGATCCGGATCTGCACTGCGGCTCGGGTCGGGCATGTGGTGCTGGCCGGCGGAGTGCCCTCGGCAGGAGCCATGCGCGCCATCAAGGACGGCGGCGCCAAGGTGATCGGCTTCGCGCCGGCGCTGGTGATGGGCCGCCGGCTGGTGAAGCTCGGCGCCGACGCGCTGGTGATCGAGGGTTCGGAGGCGGGAGGCCATATCGGGCCGGTCTCCCTGACGGTGCTGGCGCAGGAGGTGCTGCCCTACATCCGCGAGGTGCCGATCTTCGTCGCCGGCGGCCTGGGCCGGGGCGAGGCGATCCTGGGCCTGCTGGAGATGGGCGCAGCCGGAGCGCAGCTCGGCACCCGCTTCGCCGCCTCGACCGAAAGCGTCGCGCACGAGCGCTTCAAGCAGGCCTTCGTACGCGCTGCCGCACGCGACGCGCTGCCCTCGGTGCAGCTGGACGAGCGCTTCCCGGTGATCCCGGTGCGCGGGCTGGTCAACGACGGCACGCGCCGGTTCCTGGTGCACCAGGCGGAAACCCTGCGCCGGTTCCAGTCCGGCGAGCTGACCCGGGAGGCGGCGCAGCTGGAGATCGAGCATTTCTGGGCCGGCTCCCTGCGCCGTGCCGTGGTGGACGGCGACATCGAGGGCGGCTCGGTGATGGCGGGACAGTCGGTCGGCATGGTCACCAGGATCCAGGCCGTGCGCGAGATCCTGGACGAGCTGGTCGACCAGGCGGTGCAGGCCCTGCTGCTGCGCGACGCGCGGATCGGCTGACCCGGTCATGCGCAACCGGTTGTCCCATGGCGCGCTGATCGGGATGCCATGACCAAGAGCGAGCAGGGCGCTGCCATCCGGACCGGTGAGGCCGACACTAGCAGGCTGCCGGTCGGGCAGGCGCTGCGGGCGCAGCGCGAACAGCTCGGCTGGTCGCTGCCCGACGTCGCCGCCTGGCTGCGGATCAGGCTGTCCTATCTGGAAGCGCTGGAAAGCGGGCAGGTGGGAAAGCTGCCCGGTAGCGCCTATGCGCTGGGCTTCCTTCGTGCCTATGCCGGGGCGCTCGGCCTCGATCCGGAAGACATGTCGCGCCGGTTCCGCGGCGAAACCAAGGACGTGAACCGCAAGACCGAGCTGTCGTTTCCCGCCCCGGTCCCGGAGCGCGGGGTTCCGGCCGGCGCCGTGGTGCTGCTGGGCGTCCTGGTGGTCATCGGCGCCTATGTCGGGTGGTACGAGTTTACCGGCCACGAGCACCGGCAGGTCCACGCAGTCCCGCCGGTGCCCCCAACGCTGCTGCCCTACGCCGGCGTGCCGGCGTCACCATCGCCCCAGGTGGCGACGGTGATGCCCGGCTCGGCGCCGACGCCGTTGCCGCCGCCAGCGGCATCGACCACGCCACCGCCGGCAACACCGGTCGCGTCGCCGCATCCGGCAGCGCCTCCAACTGCGGCAGCGGCTTCCCCAGCTGGATCTTCGGCTCCGGCTGCGGCAGTTCCCGCATCGGCTCCGTCCGCGATCCCCTTGGCACCGTCACCCCAAACC
>CAXTOD010000209.1:0-5178 GCA_964245705.1 uncultured Acetobacteraceae bacterium | reverse complement strand
CCGGAACTGAGGGACTGCGCCGCGCTGCTGCAGCGCGCCGGCTACGCCCTGCCGGAAGCTCATGGCCGGGGCTGGTCAAGCGCAGGAAGCGGGGAATTAACCGCTTTTCCTACTGGAGGTACGAGCGATGCCGCAGCCACGGCTCGCCGTTGCGGCTGCTTTGGTCGCGTGGAGTGGCTGCGCCGTCGCTCAAAAGGCAGCTCCCTCCCACAAGGGGTCATGCGTTCCATGCGGTCGAACATGGTCGGCCAGGCCAGCCTCGACGGCGAGAAGGTGTTCGACGTCGTCCGCCGCGGGAACTGCACGAGCGCGATCACGACGTCGAAGGGGAGCACCGTCGTCGACTGATCGACGCTGTCGAACTCCGCGCCGCGCTTGCTGGACGAGCATTATGTCATCGAACTCCGGCACGACGGATCGACTGATACCTTGTCCATGGAGCCGGGTGAGGCGGCTCGCCGGGTCGGTTCTTTAATCGAGTTTTCCTTCGCAGACTGCCAGCCTGCTCAGCGACGATCGACTTTGGGCACTCGACCCTGGTTCTGGCAGCGTCCGCAGAACGAGCATCTCCTCGCTCGCGGCGACGTTCCACGGGGTCCGGCGATGCCATGGCAAACGAAGTTGAATTTGCAGGCAAGAAACGGACAGCAGGCGCGACGGAAGGCGGGTTTGGTCGGGCTCCGCACAGGAGAGATCCATGACCTTCCGCATCACCGGCCTGTCGTCCGAGCCGTTCCAGCACCTGTTCGGTCTGCCCGACGAAGCGTTGGCCGAGCGTGGAGTGAAGCGCTACGTGGTCGACAGGAAGCCGGGCTTCCCCGACCGGATCGAGATGCGCGACGCCGAGCCCGGCGAGACGATGCTCCTGCTCAACCACGTCTGCCAGCCTGCCGACACGCCCTACCGCGCCACCCACGCCATCTTCGTGCGCGAAAGCGCATCGAACACCTTTGACATGGTGGGGGAGGTGCCGGAGGTGATGCGACTACGCCTGCTCTCCTTACGTGCCTACGACGCCGAAGGCATGATGCTGGACGCGGACGTGGTTGAAGGCCTCGAGGTCGAGCCCGTCATCGACCGCCTGTTTGCCAACGCTGCGGGAAGCTACATCCATGTCCACAACGCCAAACCTGGCTGCTACTCGGGCCGCGTCGATCGAGCTTGACACCCGAGTTCTGAGGCGGCCGAAGCAGGTACTCCGGCTGCGCGATCAGACCGCAGGCATCCCAACCGAACGATACAACAGTCGCGGGTAGCAGGTTGCTCGCGATTCGGACGCGGTCAGGTTCCTTCCGGATCAAGAACGGCCTACTCTGCTTCTGGAGCAGGAGAGCGAGGATGCGAAAGTCCATCGTCGGCGCGGCCACCGCCTGTGGGCTTGGGGTGCTGGCGGCTGGAGGCTATGCCTGGGCATTGCAAGAGGGTCGGGCCGACCTGAAGGTGACCACCGACCGGATCAACGCGGCTGTCCAGCCTGGCGGCTCGTTTTCCTATGCCGGGTCGGCGATCCATCCGCTCTCGTTGGGCGCCGGCCTGACGCGGGTGGTCCTGCGTCTGCCGGACGGCACCCTGTACACCGCAAGCCATGTCAGCGTGTCGGGTGTTTGGGGAGGAAGGTTCGCGTCCCTGCACGCGAAGGACCTTCATGGTGTCGGGGGCGCGCTCATGCGCCCGCTGTCAGCGGCGGCGCTCGATGGAAGGAACGTCTCCGAGCCCAGGCACCTCATGGGCGCCCCATGGGACCCAACGGCCGTGACCTTCGACCGGATGACGTTCCGGCGTATCGCCATCGCCGAGGGACGGACCGCGAAAGTGGCGACCGTCCGCATCCGGAACTACGGCGTAGGCCACCGCTCGACGTTGGAACTGGATGACCTCTCGCTACTCTTCGCTGCCCCGACCTATGCCAGTCGCGCGGCCGTGTCCAAGCTGGTGGCGATAGGGCTCGATTTGGCCTCGGCCGTGAAGGCGTATCGGACTGGAACCAGGGACATGCAATCCGACTCGCCTGAAACCGTCGAAATGGATGGCTTCTCTCTCGGATCGGACACGACCAGGACCGTCGTCATCGGCAGGACAACAGTTTCCGGCACCAGAGATCCCGTCGATGGCGTGACCAGGACAAGGTTGGACATGGCGGATGTCGTCTACGCACCTCCCAAGCTGGCGGGCCAGCGGTCGCTTCAGGCCATCCTGGGCGAGAAGCCCATCAAGGCCTCCGTTCATCAGGACATCTCCTACGCTCGCGCCCGTGGTGTTCTCGACATGCCTTCCATGACCATCAGGATGGAGGGCATCGGGACGCTTGGCATTGCAATCAGGGTCAGCGGCATCGATCCCAAGCTTGTCGGAGCGGGGCCAGCAGAAACGAACAGGCCGATGACGCAGCCAGTCGACATGCAGTTGTCGAACGCCAGTGCGTCTTTCGAGGACGGCGGCCTCATCAAGCGCGTCGCGGATGTGCAGGCGCAGCGGCTCAACCTGTCCGGAATGGACCTGTCCGGAACGGAGGTGCGCATGCGGTTCGCCAACGCGGTGGCTCGGAACCCGGTGTTCGCCCTCTTGCCCGGTGGCGGTGGGATGCGGAACGCGATCTCCGAGTTCCTTCTTCATGGTGGTCGGCTTCAGGTCGCGGTCGATCCGCCGTCGCCGCTCAGCTTGACGGCTCTTGCCGGGCTGAAAGGATCGGACCCAGGCACGCTTGCCTCGATGTTGGGGCTGACCGTGACGCACAAGGAAAGCGGTGGCTCGCCTTGAGGCGCCGCTACCGGTCGTTTGGGTAACCTGCCCATCGTTCGCCGTCCGCAGGGAACGGCAGGTCAGGACGGTCCTTCTGCCTACACATGCCGAGGTCGTTCAGGACGATCCCTTGTTCCTGCCGCATCTGAAGCGACGGAGGCTTGTTCCGGACGGCGTGCCGATCGCGACCCTGAACAGCCGCCTGCTTCCGGTGAGACGCTGCGACCAGGCTGCCATGCTCAAGGTGACCTCGGAAGAGGAACGCGTCGGTGGCGCCCTCATGGCTTGGTGGCTGGCGACGGTGCGGCAGCGGTCGTGGCCTACGATGATGCTGCCTTGCTTCTGGAGCGCGCCGAGGGCGCCGCTTTCCTGGCCGACATGGCAAGGGAAGGGCAGGACGACGAGGCGTGCCGCGAAGATGCCTTCACGCTTGGACGCAGCAGGAAGGCCGTCGGACAGGCCACCGTCCACCAGCGCAAAGCGGGAGGCAGGAAATCCGCCGACAACAGCACGAACTCCGGTCCCTGAATCAAGGGCAGCGTGCGGCGGCGCAGTAGACGTGGGTGGCATGCGATCGTCGGTCGTCGCCCTGTTCCTTCACGGACGGCATGCCGGCATTTGCCATCCGCTTTTCCCAGATGGCGGCCATCCTATAAGGTCATGCACAAGCACAGGCCGATACAGCACCGGCTGCCCGGCAAGGAAGGCGTGCCGCCGCCGTTGACCACCGTGTCCTTGCCCTTGCCGCGCACGATGTTGACCTTGATCCTTCTGCAGCACGCGCTCGCCATCTTCACCATGAAGCGTTCGCGCCGCCGAGACATGGTCAGCCTCGCACGAACGGCGCGCCCTGTGCCGCCATGCGCCTGAGACACATCGCCGGCGGCAGCGGCGAGACGCCTGGCACCAAGGCAGGCGTGTAGAGCACCGGGCCGGGACCGACGGTCAGCTGTGCTGCCCCGCCCTTGATCAGCACGTTGACCGCTCCCTCGATCGCCACCGTCCCCGTCTTGTCCATCTCGATCCGGGTCTGTCCGACGGTGATCGAGAAGCTCTCGCCCACCCGGATGTCGAGCGTCTGGCCGACGTCGATCGTCATGGCCTGCGCCACCTCGGTCTGTGACGTGCCGCCGATCGACAGGGTGTGGGTTTGTCCGATCCGTGTGCTGAACGTGTCGCCCACGTTGACCACCTTGGCCACGCCGACCTGTTCCGCGCTGGCGATCCCCGTCGTGTCGGATCGGAACGCGCCGACCACCGTGTTCATCACCCCGCTCGTCCCGAACAAGCCGGCGACTGCGCTGCCCATCCCGCCGCCAGCGCCGGTGAGCTGCTCGCCGGCATCAGCCCGCGTGCTGAGGCGGGCGACTACGCCCTGCCGGGCGCCCAGGCCGGCGTTGCCCAGGAACCCCATTGCCCACTGCCCGAGGACGGGCGCGAACAGGCCGCCGCCAGCGCTGCCCAACAGGCTGGCGGTCTGGGCCGCGAGCGACGCGCCTTGCGGTGCCACGCTTGCCGCCGCAGGGCCGACGCCGCCGACCACGAGGTTCATCGAGCCGCCGATCTCGTGCTTCTGGTGACCCGCCACCTCCACGCTGCGGCTGCCGCCGACCGACTGCACCTGGTGGGCATCCACCCGCTCGGTCTGGTTGTTGCCGACCTTGGTCGTGTGGTCGTGCTGGGCGTGGACGTGCAGCCGCTCCCCGCCCGGCCGGTCCTCCATCGTGATCTCGTTGAAGCCGGTGCCGGTGTAGGTCTTGCTGCGGACCACCATGCGGGTCTTGTTCACCGGCAGGCCGTACGGCACCGGGTTGAGTGGGTTCGGCACCACGCCCGTCACCAGGGGCCGATCCGGGTCGCCGTCCTGGTAGGTGACCAGCACCTCCATGCCGACGCGCGGGATCACCTGCGCGCCCCATGTGCCGCCGGCCCAGGGCTGGCTTACCCGCACCCACACCGTGTCGGTGCCGTCCCCCTTGGCCCGGCGATCCCACGGAAAGCGCAGCTTCACGCGGCCGTAGGCATCGGTGTGGATCTCCTCGCCAGGCGGCCCGGCGACGATGGCGATCTGTGCGCCGTCGATGCGGGGCTGGTGCGTGTCGCGGTGTGGCGTGGCTGGCACGCTGGCGGGGGTCGCGTCGAACTCGTTGGTGTAACTGGGCAGAGCCGGCTCAGCGTCCGCGACGGTGCTGCTGACAATGTTGTAGGTCGGGTCCTCGGCATGGTGGGTCACCCTGGTCGCGATGTGCGGCTGGTAGACCTGTCCGGGATCGGACAGGTCATAGGGGGTGAAGCGCCGCGCCGGCATCAGCGGACGCACCCGGCTCTGCCCCACCACCCGGTTGTGGTCGGTCTCCGCCGCCTGCATCCGGTTGCGCATCGCACCCTCGCCGGCGTTGTTCTGCATGAAGCGACCGGGATACTCGTACAGTTCATATT
>CAXTOD010000208.1:0-5219 GCA_964245705.1 uncultured Acetobacteraceae bacterium | reverse complement strand
TCGAACTGCTGGGGCAAGAGCAACGACCCGCAGAAGGCGATTGCGCTCTACAAGACGCGGGCGGAACGAGGCGTCATCCGGATCCCGGGCGGTGAGCCACCCCGTCACCGACCGGGCGCCCCCGCTCGCGGCCTCGCCGCCGCCCTGGCGGGAGCGGCTGGAGCCGTGGTTCTTCATCGCCCCGTCGGTGCTGGTGCTGCTGCTGATCGGCCTGTATCCGACGATCTACACGCTGGTCGCCTCGCTGCAGACCTGGGTGATGGGCATGGCGCCGCCCGCGTTCGGCGGCATCGACAACTACGTCCACGCCTTCACTTCCAGCGACTTCGGCGGCTCGGTGCTGCGCACGCTGGTGCTGATCGTGGTCACCCTGCCGATCGAGCTCGCGTTCGGCATGATGATCGCGCTGGCGCTCGATTCCGAAAGCTTCCCGCTGCTGCGCCGGCTGCTGCAGATCTGCTTGGTGATCCCGATCGCGGTCACGCCGTCGGTGGTCGGCCTGCTGACCCAGCTGATGTTCAACGACCAGCTCGGCGTCATCAACTACTTCCTCCGGGCGCTGGGCCTGCCCGGCTTCGACTGGCTCGGCCGGCCGACCGCCGCGTTCGGCACCGTGATGGTGGTGCAGGTGTGGGAATGGACGCCGTTCGTGGCGCTGGTGCTGTCGGCGGCGCTGTCCACTGTCCCTAAGGACATCGACGAGGCGGCGATGCTGGAAACGGAGCGCTGGTGGCCGCGCTTCCGCGACATCCAGCTGCCGTTCATGTGGCCCGGGATCACCGCGGCGCTGGTGTTCCAGACCGCGTTCACGATCAAGGAGTTCGACATGATCTACTCGATCGAGCGCGGCGGCCCCGGCACCGCGACCGAGACGGCGGTCATGCAGATCGAGCGCATGGCGTTCCGCGGCTTCGACGTGGGCCTGGCCTCCGCGGAGTCGATCCTGATGCTGATCGTCTCCATCCTGCTCGCGCGCATCTACATCCGCGCCTTCTACCGGGAGATGGACTGAACCATGGGCACGTTCCGCCCGGCGCTGCTGCGCGCGCTGCCCAAGGTGCTGCACCCGCTGGCGATGGTGGCCGTGCTCGTGGTCATCCTGTTCCCGATCTACTGGATGGTGGCCGGCTCGCTGAAGACCGAGCAGCAGCTGTTCGCGATCCCGCCGCGCTGGATCTGGACCCCGACGCTCGCCGCCTACGTCGACGCGATCACCGACTCCAACGTTCTGCAGACCCTGCTCAACTCGCTGATCGTGGTGTCGTCGGCGGTGCTGCTGGGCCTGGTGGTCGGCGCCCCCGCCGCCTACGGCATCGCGCGCTACCGGTTCCGCGGCCGCAAGGACGTGTGGTTCTGGTACGTGACCAACTGGATGCTGGTCCCGGTGGTGGTGCTGATCCCCTTCTACCTCACCGCGTCGAAGCTGCACCTGATCAACAACCTCCTGGTGCTGATCCTGGTCTACCAGGTGTTCATCATACCGCTGGTGGTATGGCTGATGGTGGACCAGTTCTCGGCGGTGCCGGTCGCGCTGGAGGAGGCGGCACAGCTCGACGGCCTCAGCCGGTTCGGCATCTTCCTGCGCATAGCTCTCCCCCTGGTGAAGCCCGGCCTCGCGGTATCGGCGATCCTGTCCGGCATCTTCGCCTGGAACGACCTGCTCTACGCCTTCATCCTGACCCCCTCGCCGGACAGCCGCACCGCGTCCACCATCGTGCTGTCCTATCTCGGCGGCTACGTCATCCCCTGGCCCAAGGTGATGGCGAGCGCCACCCTGGTCTGCGCCCCGGTGATCATCGGCGGCATCGTCGTGCACAAGTACATCGCCCGTGGCCTGACCATGGGTGCCGTGAAGTGACCGCCGCCCGCGAGCGCCGCCGCCCGCGCACCGCCTGACCGGACGCTTGCATCGCCGCAGCCGCAGGACTAGAAGGCGTCTTCACCTTTATCTTCCGCTTCATCGGGGGGTGGCCTTCACGGGCCGCCTTTTCTGCTTTGGACACAGATCTTCTCCAACTCACCGGCCTGGACGCACGCATCGCCGCCCTGGTGGCACCCACCCTCCTGGACATGGGCTACGAGCTGGTGCGCGTGTCGGTGACCGGCAGCACCACCCCCACGGTGCAGATCATGGCCGACCGCGTCGACGGCTCCCTGATCGGGGTGGCGGACTGCGAGGCGATCAGCCACGCCGTCGGCGCGGTGCTGGACGTCGACGACCCGATCCGGGGCGAATGGAACCTGGAGGTCAGCTCCGCCGGGATCGACCGGCCGCTGACCCGGGAAAAGGACTGGAACCGGTTCTCCGGCCACTTGGCGCGCGCCGAGACCAACATCCCCATCGACGGGCGCAAGCGCTTCGCCGGCATCGTGCTCGGCGCCGCGGACGGGATCGGGCGCATGCGGGTCGAGGACGGGTCGGAGGCGGCGCTGCCGCTGGCCGAGATACGCAAGGCGCGGCTGGTGCTGACCGACGCGCTGATCGAGGCGTCCGCACAGATGGCCGGCGTCACCCATGACGCCGACGACCCGGACGCGCCGCAGGTGCCGCACCTCCATCCGGAGAAGCCGGTCGCGCGCCAGGCCGACGGCCGCCAGACCGGCGCCCGCATCGGCGGCGCCAGGGTCGGCGGCGACCGGACGGGCAAGGCGCCCGGTGGCAAGGCGCCGCCTTCCAAGGCTCCGGCGGGCAGGAAGCCGGGCCGCAAGCCGCACTAGCCTTCATCGTACCTGGACGAGCATCAAGAGGTCACCGCCATGGACACCGCCGTTTCCCGTCCCGAGCTGCTCCTGGTCGCCGATGCGGTCGCACGCGAGAAGTCGATCGACCGCGAGGAAGTGCTGGAAGCGATGGAGCAGGCCATCCAGAAGGCCGGCCGCGCCAAGTACGGCCACGAGAAGGACATCCGCGCCACCATCGACCGCCGCACCGGCGACGTGCGCCTGTCGCGCTGGACCGAGGCGGTCGAGACCGTGGAGAACGAGGAAACCCAGATCCCGGTCCACATCGCCGTCAAGTTCAAGCCCGAGATCAAGGTCGGCGAGCACTTGGTCGACCCGCTGCCGCCGATCGATTTCGGCCGCATCGCCGCCCAGACCGCCAAGCAGGTGATCGTGCAGCGGGTGCGCGAGTACGAGCGCAAGCGCCAGTACGACGAGTTCAAGGACCGCGTCGGCGAGATCGTCAACGGCACGGTGAAGCGCACCGAGTATGGCAACCTGATGGTCGAAATCGGCCACGCCGAGGCGCTGCTGCGCCGCGACGAGCTGATCCCCCGCGAAAGCTTCCGCAACTCCGACCGGGTGCGCGCCTACATCTACGACGTGCGCGACGAGCCGCGCGGCCCGCAGATCTTCCTGAGCCGCACCCACCCGGCCTTCCTGGCCAAGCTGTTCGCGCAGGAGGTGCCCGAGATCTACGACGGCATCATCGAGATCAAGGCGGTGTCGCGGGATCCCGGCTCGCGCGCCAAGATGGCCGTCATCTCCCGCGACAGCTCGATCGACCCGGTGGGCGCCTGCGTCGGCATGCGCGGCTCGCGCGTGCAGGCCGTGGTGCAGGAGCTGCAGGGTGAGAAGATCGACATCATCCCCTGGAGCCCGCAGGCCGCGACCTTCGTGGTCAACGCGCTCGCCCCGGCGGAAGTGTCCAAGGTGGTGATGGACGAGGAGGCGGGCCGGGTCGAGGTGGTGGTGCCGGACGAGCAGCTCAGCCTCGCCATCGGCCGTCGCGGCCAGAACGTGCGCCTGGCGTCGCAGCTGACCCGCTGGGACATCGACATCCTCACCGAGGCCGAGGAAAGCGAGCGCCGCCAGGAGGAGTTCCGCCGCCGCACCGGCACCTTCGTCGAGGCCCTGGACGTGGACGACGTGATCGCCGGCCTGCTGGTGACCGAAGGCTTCAACACGGTGGAGGAGCTGGCCTACGTGCCGCTCGACGAGCTGGCCGAGATCGAGGGCTTCGACGAGACGGTGGCCGAGGAGCTGATCCGCCGCGCCGAGGGCTTCCTCAACCGGCGCGAGGACGAGCTGGCGCAGCGGCACCAGGCGCTGGGCGTCACCGACGAGCTGATCGCGCTGGAGGTGTTCTCCAACCAGATGCTGGTGGCGCTGGGTGAGAAGGGGGTCAAGACGCTGGACGACCTGGCCGACCTCGCCGGCGACGAGCTGATCGAGATCCTGGGCCCCGAGGCGATGGACGAGGCGGCGGCCAACGAGATCATCATGTCCGCCCGCGCGCACTGGTTCGAGGACGAAGCCGGGGGCGAGGACGCGACCGCGTCGGCGCCGGACGCGGCCGGGGACGGGGAGGCCTCCCACGTCTGAGCCCGCGTTCCCGGTTCCCGACGAGGCCGACGCGCAGGCCGACGAGCCGGAGCGCGGCCCGCTGCGTCGCTGCGTCGTCACCCGCGAGCGCATGCCCAAGGAGCGGATGATCCGCTTCGTGGTGTCGCCGGACCGGGTGCTGACCCCGGACCTCGCTGCACGTCTGCCCGGCAGGGGAATCTGGTTGAGTGCGCATGGGGATGTGCTAGAAACCGCCCGGACGCGTGGAGCGTTCGCCCGGGCCGCACGCGGTCAGGTCACGATCCCTCCGGATCTCGGCCCCCTGTTGCAGGACGGACTTCTCCGCCGTATCGCCGATCTTCTCGGCCTCGGCCGCCGTGCCGGACAGGCGGTCTGCGGGTATGCCAAGGTCCGGGAGTGGATCGTCGAGGGACGGGCGGCGGTGATCGTGCAGGCGATCGACGGCAGCCCGGACGAGCGGTCCAGGCTGCTGTCCGGCGCCCGGACGCTTCCGGTCGTGGCAGTCATGTCCGGACAAAGGCTGGCCGCGTCGTTCGGACGCGACCATGTTGTGCATGCGGCGCTGTCGCGAGGGGCCCTGGCCGATCGCCTGGTGACGGAAAGTGGACGATTTGCGGGGCTCGCCGGTTTGGCGGTCCCGACCCGACCGGACATGGGTGGCAGCGGACAGCTGCCCGGTGCGGCGGATGGGGTGGAACAGGCGGGTGCATGAGCGAAGGTAGCGATCAGGATCAGGGCAAGGGGCGGCTGTCGCTCAGGCCGGCGGCGCGTCTCGAGGTGGGACGGACGGTCGATGCCGGGTCGGTGCGGCAAAGCTTCAGCCATGGCCGCTCCAAGGTGGTGCAGGTCGAGGTGCGCAAGAAGCGCGGCCCCTCGCCGGCTCCCGGTGCGGCGCCCGCCACTGGCCCGGC
>CAXTOD010000207.1:0-5227 GCA_964245705.1 uncultured Acetobacteraceae bacterium | reverse complement strand
GCGGTGCGGGGCGTGGCGCAGCCTGGTAGCGCGCGTGTTTTGGGTACACGAGGCCCCCGGTTCGAGTCCGGGCGCCCCGACCAGGCCGGATCGTCAACGAGGCAGGTGGTGGTGCGATGCGGGCCCGGATCTTCCAGCAGCCCAAGGACTCGACCCAGTCGGGACAGGCCAATACCCACGATTGGATCCTGGACTACGGCCAGTCGGAGCAGCGCCAGCAGGACCCGCTGATGGGGTGGTTCGGCAGCGGCGACATGAGGAGCCAGCTGGTGCTGCGGTTCCCGAGCCGCGAGGATGCGGTGGCCTATGCGGAGCGGCAGGGGATCCCGTACGACGTCGAGCTGCCGACGCCGCGGATCCGGCGGCCCAAGGCGTATGCCGACAACTTCCGGTATGACCGGCGGCAGAACTGGACCCACTGATTCGACGCCGGTTCCGGTGCCGGGTCCTGCGCGCCCTTAGCTCAGTCGGATAGAGCAACAGCCTTCTAAGCTGTGGGTCGGTGGTTCGAGTCCACCAGGGCGCGCCACCACCTGCTGTTCTGATGTTTAGTTCGAGTCGTCCAGGTCCTTCAGCGGGATTGACCTTGGTTGTCAACGAGATGGAAAGCGTCATGATCTCGATGGGCAGAAGATCAGGACGTCTTCAAGATTGAGGGGTGGACCAGGACGGTGGATGTTTGGCAGCAGGCCATAGGACGCCGGGTGCGACTTCGGGGTTTGGCTGATAATTCGGGGACTGCCGTGACCGGTTGTGCCCGTCCGGCTAATCGGGCACTCGATTGGGATGAGGTCTGACTGCTCCCCCGTCGTAGGCGTCGCTCCTTGGGCAACCTTCCCAGCGTCTGGCGTCTTCGACATGGGCAGCTTGAGACCGGTCCTGCGCGGCATCGTGCAGCTTCACGTGACCGCCGCACTGCACGCACCGCATTGGCTTCTTTTCCTTGATGCGGATCGCGAGCACCACGTCGAGCACGCGCCAGATCCCGTCGGTTCCGCGGATTGACACGTCGGTCGCCAACGGCATTCTGCTCGCTCCGTGGTAAGATGAAACGATAGACGGGTGCTTGGACACGTCGCAAGACCCGGGGGCTCTTGTCGCGTGAACCGGCAAGTCGGTTCGTAGCGCTGGTGCCGCGTTACGAACGAGACCACCTTGGGGGGCCATATCGCTTTCGATTTGTCGAGGTGGATGGTCGGACGCTGGATGTGGCGTAGCAGGCGGGCCGCTCAGGCATTCAGGGCGGCGATGATGTCGGCGCCGAGCTGTCGTGTGTTCTTCTTGTTGCCGCTGCCGTTCAGGAGGGAGACGCCGGCGTTGGCAGCGAGCTCTCGGAGGATGGGCTTTGGCGATCGGGATTCTCTTGCCGTTCTCCTCGACGACGATGGTGCCGTTCTCGTATTGCAGGATGCTGCGGTTGCCGGTCTCGGCCCTGGCACTCACCATCAGGTTGTCCAGGCGAACCGGGGTCGTCGACTTGCCGCTGACGGCGTAACGATATCCGTCCGGCAGCTCCTTGCAGGTGGAGATGAACGCGCAGACCGGTGCGTCCACCACCTCCTCGATGGTCGCTTCTTCCTCGTCGATGTTGATCCGGAGGATGACCACGCGGTCGACTTCGTGGATCGTGCTCCGGTTGAACTTGAGGTGGGTCGAGGTCGTGCAGGTCTTCACCGAGATGCGCTCGCCGTCGGCTCCGACCACGTCATAGCCTCGTTGGTTCACCTTGAGCGCCATCTGACCCCGCGTAATCATCGCGGTGTAGAGCTCCCCGATCCGCCCGGTGAGGTGGGTCAACGAGCCGGGGCTGACTCCCCATCCCAGCTTCTTCTCGAACCAGGCGAGAGCCTCGGCCAGGGAACGGATGATCTGCACCTGGGATAGCGACACCGTTCACCTTTTCCAGCCGACGCGGGCTTTCGGATGGCTACTGCCCCAGCGGCGGCAAGAGCGTCAGGACTGCCTTAGCGCGATGCGACGCGACTGTTGGGGAGGCGAGACGACCGGGATCGTCGTCGGCCTGGAGCGGTGGTGTCGATCAGTGCGGCGTCGCCATCCGGACTGAGATGACAGACCAGGACACCCCGGTTCGAGATGGCGGTCCCGCTGCCATCAGCAGCCTGCCTCGATGCCGAAAGCGCCGGGATGGCTGGCCGTGTACCTCCGAGCCACCCAGGATCACGTTGCCGGTAGCATGGTGCAGTGCAGCAAAAGGGCTGGACAGGGTGGGTTGCGGTGCTTATGTTGCAGTGCAGCAAGACAGGAAGCCAGGAGGCTTACATGACAACCACCACCGCCCACACGTTCCAGCCCCGCGTCGAGAGCAGCGTTTCCGGGATCGCCCGGTCCTTCATCGCGGCGGCGCGCGCCGCGCGGGCGGCGCGGCGCGAGCGGGCCCGGTTGCTTGCCGAGCTGTCGCAGTGCAGCGACCGGGAGCTCGCGGACATGAACCTCAGCCGCGCCGATATAGGCCACGTCGTGCGGAGCTGGCAGCCGGGCTGAGCGGCCCGGACTGCACCACGGATCGCTACGCCCGAGGGTGACGGCGGTTCAGAAGTCGGCGAGCAGGGCGTCGATTGCGGCCTGGCCCATCGCGGCCACCGGGAGCTGGGGGCCGTTCAGCAGGTGGGCGTCGGGGCGGCCGTCGTTCGGGAACGAGGTGGCGTGGACGTCGTCCCAGCGGTTGCGGCCGAAGGTCTCGATGATGTGGTTCACCTTGCCTTCCACCGTCTTCAGGGTGCTGACGACCTTGGTGATGCGCTGGCCGGTGATGTCCTGGAAGCTGCACGCCTCGTAGATCCGCATGGTCGCGTCCTGGACGACGGCGGCGCTCGGGCCGCCGGCGGAGGCGCAGGCGTCGTCCAGGCGCTCGCAGGCTTCCAGGATGGCGTTGGTGGCTTCCGCGGTGTGCGAGACGACGGCGTCCAGCTCCTCGCTGGCGGTGGACACGGCGGTGTCGGACGAGGAGTCGCTGCGCAGCGCCGCGATCTCCTCCTTGGCGAGCGCGATGGTGCGGCCGAGGTCCTCGATCTCGCCGAGCAGCTCGGTCTCGTGCGCCGACAGCTCGCCGCCCAGAGTGTCGATCACCGCGCGCACCACGTCCGCCACCATCTGCGGGCGTACCGACGGGTAGGACGCGCAGATCGCGGTCAGCTTCTCGGCCAGCGCCTTGACGTCGACCCTGCCCTCCACGGCGGCGTCGGCGGCTGCTTCAACCATGGCCGAGCACCTTCTCGATCTTGCCCTGCAGCGTTTCGGCGTTGAACGGCTTGACGATGTAGTTGGACACGCCGGCCTGCTTCGCCGCGACGACGTTCTCGGTCTTGCTTTCCGCGGTGATCATGATGAACGGCAGGCTGGCCAGCCTGGCGTCGGCGCGGACCGCCTGCAGCAGCTCCAGGCCGGTCATCGGCGACATGTTCCAGTCGCTGATCACCAGGCCGTAGCGCTTGGCGCGCAGCTTGCCCAGCGCCTCGGTGCCGTCCGCCGCCTCGTCGACGTTCTCGAAGCCGATCTGCTTGAGCAGGTTGCGGATGATGCGAAGCATGGTCTTGTAGTCGTCGACGATAAGAACGTCGAGGCTGGTGTCGATTGTCACGTGCGGCTCCATCGGCGTCTGGTGCGCAATGATGCCGCGGCAACCTTAACCAAGCGTTTCCAGGCCGGACGATGCCGACCTCGATGTCGATGTTGACGTCGATGTCATCGGGGGCGACAGCAGGCGGGCCGCCACCTCCACCAGCACCGCGGCGGTGAACGGCTTGGACAGGCAGTAGCAGGGCGGCGGCGTGACGCGGTCGGTCACCGCGTCGGTCTGCTCGGTGATGAACAGGATCGGCACGCCCGGGTCGCGCCGGCGCATGCGGGTCGCCACGTCGAAGTCGCCGAAGCCGGGCATGGCGACGTCGGTCACCACCAGGCCGATGCGGGCGGGGTCTTCGATCAGGCGCTGCGCGTCGTCGGCATCCCGCACCTCGACCGCGGCAAAGCCGGCGGCACGCAGCGCCTGCGACGCCACCCGCCGCACCTCGGCCGACTCGTCGGCGACCAGCACCCGCACTTGCAGTCCGGACACCGCGCCCTCCCCTTCCCGTTCCGGCGGAACTCCTACGGCACCTGCGCGGTGCCGTCGCCTGCTCCGGGTGCCGGGTCAGCCGTGGTCCGGCGCCTCGCGCAGCAGCCGGCCCAGCTCGTCGCGCAGGGCGGGGTCGGCGTTCGAGGTGATGGCGTCGTGGATGCGGCGCAGGTGGCGGCGCGCGGCGTACAGCTGGTCCAGCAGGGACAGCACCAGGGGCAGCGACTCGTCGCCGACGTGCAGCTCGTGACGCAGCTCCTGGATCAGGCGGGCGCGCGCCTCGTCGATCGGGTGGAACAGGTAGTGCCCGCGCGTGCCGTCCGGCCTCACCCAGGCGCGCGCGACCCAGTCCTCGACCTCGGCCGGGTCGACGACGCCGAGGCGTATGCACAGGGTCTCGATGGTGATCATGCGGCACCTCCCGGGGCCGGCGGCGGCGTCCAGCCGCGCAGGAACGTCCGCAGCGCGGCGTCCGCCGGGCCGACCGACACGCGCAGGGTGACGTAAAGGTTGCCCGCCTCGTGCCCCGCGCGGGCCGGCACGCCGCGGCCGCGCAGCCGAAGCACGCGGCCGGTGTCGGAGTCCGGGGGCACGGTCATGGAGACCGGGCCGCCGGGGGTCGGCACCTCGACCGAGGCGCCCAGCACCGCCTGCTTCAGGGTCACCGGCAGGTCGGTGCGCAGGTCGTTGCCGTCGCGCACGAAGCGGGGGTCGGGGGCGACCTCGATGCGGATCAGCGCGTCGCCGGGCGGGCCGTTCTCGTGGCCCGGATCGCCCTTGCCGCGCAGGCGGAGCACCTGCCCGTCCTCGATGCCCGCCGGCACCTTCACGTCGAGCGTGGCGCCGTCCGGCAGGGTGATGCGGCGGGTGGCGCCGGTGACGGCGTCGACGATCGTGGTGCTCCCGACAACGCACTTGTTGAAGCCATAGCCCGCGAAGAACTCCAGCAGGCCGAAGATGCGGTCGGCGTCCTCCTCGAGCACGCCCTGGGACTTCGCGCCGTCGACGAACGTGGACTTCTGCTTGGCCATCTCCTCGGGCTTCTTCTTGCCCATGGCGCGGCGGAGCAGGTCGGCGACACCGAGCGAGAAGCCGGCGAGCGCCGGGGCGATCTGCATGACCTGCTCCTGGTAGACGACGACCCCGTAGGTC
>CAXTOD010000206.1:238-5266 GCA_964245705.1 uncultured Acetobacteraceae bacterium | reverse complement strand
GGAGGATCTCGATGCGTTCGCCGCGCGCCGGGACGATGCGGCGCCGCCGGTACCGGCTGGTCAGTCCGGACGCCGCACCGGAGTCAAGGAGATCGCCCTGGTCGGGCTGCGCCGCAGGATCGCGGAGCGGATGGCGGAGGCGAAGCGCCGGATCCCGCATTTCGGCTATGTCGAGGAGTTCGACCTGACCGAGCTGGAAGCCCTGCGCCGGGAGCTCAATGCCAACCGGTCGGAGCACCAGCCCAAGCTGACGCTGCTGCCGTTCTTCATGCGCGCCGTGGTGCGGCTGGTGCCGCAGTTCCCGCAGGTGAACGCGCGGTTCGACAACGATGCCGGGATCCTGCGCACCCATGATGC
This sequence comes from uncultured Acetobacteraceae bacterium, assembly GCA_964245705.1. Taxonomy (GTDB): domain Bacteria; phylum Pseudomonadota; class Alphaproteobacteria; order Acetobacterales; family Acetobacteraceae; genus Lichenicola. Next base: position 4,909 of record CAXTOD010000206.1, on the reverse strand, counting down.
CGTGCATGTCGGCATCGCGACGCAGACGGCGGGCGGGCTGATGGTGCCGGTGGTGCGGCATGCGGAGGCGCTCGACCTGTGGCAGAGCGCGCGCGAGCTCGAGCGCGTCACGCGGGCGGCGCGGGACGGCAGCGCCAGGCGCGAGGAGCTGACGGACTCCACCATCACCCTCACCAGCCTGGGCGCGCTCGGCGGCGTGTCCGCGACGCCGGTGATCAACCATCCGGAGGTGGCGATCATCGGCCCCAACAAGCTGGTGGAGCGGCCGATGGTGGTGGGCGGGCAGGTGGTGGTCCGCACGATGATGAACGTGTCCTCGTCGTTCGACCACCGCATCGTCGACGGCTACGATGCCGCCCGGTTCGTGCAGGGCATGAAGCGGCTGATCGAGCGGCCTGCCCTTCTGTTCGTGGACCAGGGATGACGCGCGCCATCGGTTCGGTGCGGACCGGCCGTTGCCGGGGAACGCCACGTCCGGCCATGCCGTTGCCGGCTCCGGCCATCGACAGGATCAGATCATGAGTTCTGGGCTTGCATCCTCCGGGCTCGAGTTCTCGCTGGGCGAGAACGCGGACGCCATCCGGGACACCACGGCGCGGTTCGCCGCCGACCGCATCGCGCCGATCGCGCGGGAGGTGGACGAAAGCAACACCTTTCCGCGCGCGCTGTGGCCGCAGATGGGCGAGCTCGGGCTGCACGGGATCACGGTGGAGGAGGAACACGGCGGGCTGGGGCTCGGCTACCTCGAACACGTGGTGGCGATGGAGGAGGTGTCGCGCGCGTCCGCCTCGGTCGGGCTCAGCTACGGCGCGCATTCCAACCTGTGCATCAACCAGATCCGCCGCTGGGGCAACGAGGAGCAGAAGCGGCGCCACCTGCCGAAGCTGATCTCCGGCGAGCATATCGGCTCGCTCGCGATGTCGGAAGCGGGGTCCGGCTCGGACGTGGTGTCGATGCGGCTCAAGGCGGAGCGGCGCGGCGACCGCTACGTGCTGAACGGCACCAAGTTCTGGATCACCAACGCGCCCTCGGCCGAGGTGCTGGTGGTGTATGCCAAGACCGACCCGGCCGCCGGGCCGAAGGGGATTACCGCGTTCCTGGTCGAGAAGGGATGGGCCGGGTTCTCGGTGTCGAAGAAGCTCGACAAGATGGGCATGCGCGGCAGCGACACCGCGGAGCTGGTGTTCCAGGACTGCGAGGTGCCGGCCGAGGCGGTCATGGGCCGGGAAGGACAGGGGGTCGCGATCCTGATGTCCGGGCTCGACTACGAGCGCGCGGTGCTGGCCGGCGGGCCGCTCGGCATCATGCAGGCCTGCCTCGACGTGTGCCTGCCCTATGTCCGCGAGCGGAAGCAGTTCGGCAAGCCGGTCGGCGGGTTCCAGCTGATGCAGGCCAAGATCGCCGACATGTACGTGGCGCTCAACTCGGCGCGCGCCTACGTGTATGCGGTGGCCAAGGCGTGCGACGCCGGCAACACCACGCGCACCGACGCGGCGGCTGCGATCCTGCTCGCCAGCGAGAACGCGGTGAAGACGGCGCTGGAAGCGATCCAGGCGCTGGGCGGTGCCGGCTACACCCGGGAATGGCCGGTGGAGCGGCTGCTGCGCGACGCCAAGTTGTACGACATCGGCGCCGGCACCAACGAGATACGCCGGTTCCTGATCGGCCGGGAGCTGATCGAGGGAGCCACGCCGCGATGAGCCGGCTGGCGAGCGCGGTCGACGCCGGCAGCGACGCGTTCGCGCGCAACGCCGCGGTCAACCGGGCGCTCGCCGCCGGCTTGCGCGAGCAGGTGCGGATCGCAGCACAGGGCGGACCGGCGGCGTGGCGCGCGCGGCACGTGTCGCGCGGCAAGCTGCTGCGGCGCGACCGCGTGGAGCGGCTGCTCGATCCAGGGACGCCGTTCCTGGAGCTGGGGCAACTGGCGGCACGGGGCCTGTATGGCGACGAGGCGCCGGGAGCGGGGATCATCGCCGGCATCGGCCGGGTGTGCGGGCGCGAGGTGATGATCGTCGCCAACGACCCGACGGTGAAAGGCGGCGCATACTTCCCGCTCACGGTGAAGAAGCACCTGCGCGCGCAGGAGGTCGCGGAGCAGAACCGCCTGCCCTGCGTCTACCTGGTGGACAGCGGCGGCGCCAACCTGCCGCACCAGGCGGAGGTGTTCCCGGACCGCGACCATTTCGGGCGCATCTTCTTCAACCAGGCGCGGATGAGCGCGCAGGGGATCGCGCAGATCGCCTGCGTCATGGGGCTCAGCACCGCAGGCGGCGCCTACGTGCCGGCGATGAGCGACGAGACGGTGATCGTGCGCGGGCTCGGGCCCGAAAGCCAGGGGGCGATCTTCCTGGCCGGGCCGCCGCTGGTGAAGGCGGCGACCGGCGAGGTGATCAGCGCCACCGAGCTCGGCGGCGCCGACACGCACGGACGCCGGTCGGGCGTGGTCGACCACGTGGCGCGGACCGATGAGCACGCGCTGGAGATCGTGCGCGGCATCGTGTCCCGCCTCAACACGGTCAAGCGGGTCGACATCGACGTGGCGGACCCGGTGCCGCCGCGCTACGACCCGGACGAGCTGTACGGGATCGTGCCGGCCGACCGGCGCGTGCCCTACGAGGTGCGCGACGTCATCGCCCGGATCGTCGATGGCTCCGAGCTGCACGAGTTCCGGCCGCTGCACGGGTCCACCCTGGTCACCGGCTTCGCCCGCATTTGGGGCTATCCGGTGGCGGTGCTGGCCAACAACGGGGTGCTGTTCTCGGAGAGCGCGCAGAAGGCGGCGCACTTCGTCGAGCTGGCCTGCCAGCGGCGCACGCCGCTGGTGTTCCTGCAGAACATCTCCGGCTTCATGGTCGGCGGCCGCTACGAGGCGGGCGGCATCGCCAAGGACGGCGCCAAGATGGTGACGGCGGTGGCGACCGCGAGCGTGCCGAAGTTCACCGTGCTGATCGGCAGCAGCTTCGGCGCCGGCAACTACGGCATGTGCGGCCGCGCCTACGAGCCGCGCTTCCTGTTCTCCTGGCCCAACTCCCGGATCGGGGTGATGGGCGGCGAGCAGGCGGCCAGCGTGCTGGCGACCGTGCGCCGCGACGCGATGGAGGCGCGCGGCCAGGACTGGAGCGGCGAGGCGGAGGACGCGTTCAAGGCGCCGATCCGCGAGCGCTACGAGGCGGAGTCCGACCCGTACTTTGCGACCGCGCGGCTGTGGGACGACGGGATCATCGACCCGGTGCAGACGCGCGACGTGCTGGGCCTGGCGATCTCGGCGGCGCTGAACGCGCCGATTCCGCAGGGGCCGCATTTCGGCCTGTTCCGGATGTAGGGGCGGTTCATGATCGGATCCCTGCTCATCGCCAACCGCGGCGAGATCGCCCGGCGCATCATCCGCACCTGCCGCCGGCTCGGCATCCGGTGCATCGCCGTGTATTCCGAGGCGGACGCGGACGCGCCCCACGTCGCCGAGGCCGACGAGGCGGTGGCGATCGGGCCGGCGCCGGCGCGGGACAGCTACCTCCAGGCAGGGCGCATCCTGCAGGCCGCCCGGGACTGCGGCGCGGACGCGGTCCATCCCGGCTACGGCTTCCTGTCTGAGAACGCGGAGTTCGCCGAGGCGGTGGTCGCCGCCGGGCTGGTCTGGGTCGGGCCGCCGGCGTCGTCGATCCGGGCCATGGGGCTCAAGGACGCGGCGAAGGCGCTGATGGCCGCGGCGGGGGTGCCGACCACGCCGGGCTATCTCGGCGACGACCAGGGCGAGGCGCGGCTGGCCGCGGAAGCGGGGCGCGTCGGCTATCCGGTGGTGATCAAGGCGGTGGCCGGCGGCGGCGGCAAGGGGATGCGCCGGGTCGACCGGCCGGAGGAGTTCACGGCGGCACTCGCCTCCTGCCGGCGCGAGGCGGGTGCGGCGTTCGGCGACGACCGGGTGCTGATCGAGACCTACGTGACGCAGCCGCGCCACATCGAGGTGCAGGTGTTCGCCGACGACCACGGCGCCGTCCTGCACCTGTTCGAGCGCGACTGCTCGCTGCAGCGCCGGCACCAGAAGGTGATCGAGGAGGCGCCGGCGCCCGGCCTGGAGCCGGCGGTGCGCGAGGCGGTGTGCGCGGCGGCGGTCAGGGCGGCGGTCGCGGTCGGCTACCGGGGTGCGGGCACGGTCGAGTTCATCGCGGACGCGAGCGAGGGGCTGCGCGCCGACCGGATCTGGTTCATGGAGATGAACACCCGGCTGCAGGTGGAGCATCCGGTAACGGAAGCGGTCACCGGGCAGGACCTGGTGGAGTGGCAGCTGCGCGTCGCCTCCGGCGAGCCCCTGCCGCTGGCACAGGACCAGCTGCGCGTCGACGGCTGGGCGATGGAGGCGCGGCTCTACGCGGAGAACCCGTCCACGGGCTTCCTGCCCTCGACCGGGCGGCTGGAGCATCTTCGTCTGCCTTCGGGACGGGTGCGGGTCGACAGCGCCGTCGAGCAGGGCTCGGAGGTCACCGCCTTCTACGACCCGATGATCGCCAAGCTGGTCGTGCACGCTCCCACCCGCACGGAAGCCGCGGCCGGACTGGCTGCCGCCTGCCGTGCGGTGGAGGTGTGGCCGGTGAGAACCAACGCCGGCTTCCTGGCGCGCGCGCTGTCGCATCCCGACTTCGTCGCCGGGCGGGTGGAGACCGGGTTCATCGAGGA
>CAXTOD010000206.1:0-228 GCA_964245705.1 uncultured Acetobacteraceae bacterium | reverse complement strand
CGGGTCTGCCGTGGCGCCGGCCGGGTTCCGGCTGAACGCCGAGCCCCGCCTGGAGGTCAGGCTGGACCATGCCGGGGAAACGCGGTGCATCACGCTTGCGGCCCGGGCGCGGCAACCGGGGCTGCCGGCGGTCGAGCGGGATGGCGAGATCGTCGTGTTCGAGGACGGCGGGCCGTACGCGTTCCGCGATCCGGCGGCCGGCGCGGCACCCGGCGGGGAGGGGGGAAG
>CAXTOD010000205.1:0-5325 GCA_964245705.1 uncultured Acetobacteraceae bacterium | reverse complement strand
CGCGGGCGGCCTGATGCTGCTGGTCGCCGGCACCGTCAGCCAGTACTTCCTCAACTACGTCACCACCTACGCCCTGGTGGTGCTGCACATGCCGACCTCCCTCGCCCTGCTCGGCACCGTGCTGGCCGGGCTGTTCGGGGCGCTCGCGGCCCTGGTTGGCGGGATCCTGTCCGACCGCACCGGCCGGTTCGCGGTGATCCTGCTGCCGCGGCTCGCCCTGGCGCTGCTGATCGTGCCGATGCTGATGCTGCTGCACGCCGACCCGGCGGCGTGGCTGTTCGCCGTCGTGGTCGCGGTGATCGCGGTGCTGCAGGTCGGCAGCTTCGCCGCCAGCCTGGTGCTGCTGGTCGAGCTGTTCCCGCCCGCGGTGCGCTCCACCGGGTTCGGGCTGCTCTACGCCGTCGCCATCTCCGCCTTCGGCGGCACTGCGCAGATCGTGTTCACCGCGCTGATCCGCGCCACCGGCGACCCGGTGTCGCCGGCCTGGTACCTGGCGCTGGTGAACCTCCTGTGCGTCGGCGCGGCGTGGGTGCTGATGCGCCGCCGGCCAGCTCACAGGTAGTAGCGGAACACGATCGCCCGCAGCGTGACCACAATCGACAGCGCCGGGTAGGAGCACAGCGTGACCAGAATCCAGCCTGGCCGACGTGTCTCGCTGCCCGGCAGCAGCAGCAACAGGAACGGTGCGACCGGCAGGAAGTAACGCCCCTGCACCCCGTCAACCGAAGGGCCGCCGATCGGGCTCCAATTCAAATACTGCAGCACGAACACCGCCGCGATGGCGCCGAGCACCAGCGATGCAGCCATCATCCGCCGACGGCCGCCGACAAACGTTGCCAGTGCCGGCCGCGACGTCGCCAGCGCCCCCAGCAGGACCACTGCGGTGGACGCGACATAAAGGTTCGGCAGCGGCGTATCGAGCCATCCCAGCACGCCGACGAACTCGCGGCAGTACGGACACCCTTCCACCAGCTGCTTGTGCAGCGTGGTGCGCAGCACGGTGGCGGCCATGAGCGGGTGCAGCGACAGGGCCTGCATCTGTGCCGATACCTGCATCATGGCCGAGTGCAGCAGCGTGATGCGTGCAACCATCGACGTCCAAATGACGACCGCAAGCAGTGCTGCGCCGGCGGCAGCCAGACGTCCCGTTGCCGAAATCGCCGGCGGCAGCAACGGCAGCAGGCACAGGGGCAGGTAGGCCGGGCGTGCGGTCGCCATCAGTGCCAGCAGCAAAGCCGCGGCGGCCAGGGCCGGACCATGACGTCGCTCCGCCGCGCGCCGCAGCAGCACCGCAGCGAGCGTGGCGACGGCGATCAGCGGTCCGTCCTGCGTGACGGCGGCGTCGAGCGACAGGCTCATCGGCAGCGTGAGGAGCGCGAACAGGAAGAAGGCCCCTTCGCCTGACAGGGCGATGGCGACGGCGCCGAGCACGGCGCTGGCGAGCCCGTCGAGCAGGCGGGACAGCACCAGTCCAGTCAGCACGGAAAGCCCGGCGTGACGCGCAATGAGCTGACCCGATGCCGCCGGAAGGTAAAGCACCGGCGGATAAAGTGCGGTGTTGGGGAACGAGCGCGTTTCCAGCCTTCCCCAACCGGTGGCGGACGCGGCATCGGCCATTGCCCGCGTCCGCTTCCGTTCAGGGTGGAAGCGGATCGGGTCGAACGGCCGCTCGGCCTGCTCGATCCCGCTGTCGACGGCGCCCCCGGACGTCTGGTTGCCGGCGTAGTGCGTGGCCAGAAGGCCGCCATGGGCGATCTGGTTGGCACGCTCCAGATGGGTGAGTTCGTCCGCAGCCTGGAACGGCGGCATCAGTAGCGCGAGAGCAGGGATCGACACGGCGGCATAAACGGCGAACACCTGCGCCAGTCGACGGGCGGATCGCGACGGCGCCATGATCAGCGACCGGAAGTCCGGATCGAGGAAGTGCCAGCCACTGGTGCCCCTCCCTGCGTCGACGCGTTGCCTAGCCGCTCGATCCGATACCGTCCAGTCTCCGTTCCTGCCGCTTCACGGGGGCGCCACCCGCTGTTATCGACGTCCGCCAAGGGAGCGGGATCGGGTCCATGATTGCAAACCGTCGGGTCGCCGTCGTCCTGCCGGCCTTCAACGCCGCCAGGACGCTGGAACGGACGTGTGCGGAGATCCCGCGCGACGTCGTCGACGACGTGATCCTGACCGACGACGCGAGCCGCGACGAGACGGTGAGCATAGCCAGGTCACTCGGCCTCCACACGATCCGGCACGACCGCAACCGCGGCTACGGCGGCAACCAGAAGACCTGCTACGCCGCCGCACTGGAGCGTGGTGCCGACATCGTCGTGATGCTGCACCCGGACTACCAGTATACGCCGACGCTGATCCCGGCGATGGCGGCCATGCTGGCGTCCGACCAGTACGACGCGGTGCTGGCGTCGCGCATCCTGGGCCGCGGCGCCATCACCGGCGGCATGCCGCGCTACAAGTACGTGGCCAACCGCGGCCTCACCCTGATCCAGAACGCGCTGATGAGCGCCAAGCTGTCGGAGTACCACAGCGGCTACCGGGCCTGGACCCGGACCGTGCTGGAAAAGCTTCCGCTGGAGCGGTGCTCGGACGACTTCGTGTTCGACAACCAGATGCTGGCACAGGCCATCCATCTCGGCTTCAGGATCGGCGAGATCTCCTGCCCGACGAAATACTTTCCGGAAGCATCGTCGATCAACCTGCGCCGCAGCATCGTCTACGGCTTCGGCGTGCTGCAAACGTCGGCTCGCTACCGCCTGCACAAGGCCGGGCTGAGGCAGGATCCGCTCTTCCGCCCGACCGAACGGTGACTCCGTGTCGCGCGCTCCTTCCGCTTCTGTTCTGCTTCGCGCCCTGCTCGCGATCGTCCTGTTTCTCGCCGTTTGTGCGGGCGTCGTCATCGTCCGCGTCTGGCCACACCTCGTGTCGAGCCTGTTCGAGAAGGCAACGCGGATCGAGCAGGATCTCGGACCAGCCGGATGGCTTCTTGCGGCGCTGATCCAGGTGGTGATCGCGCTTTGTGGCATCCTGCCTGCTTCGGTCGGTGGACTTGCTGCCGGCCTGGTCTACGGGATCGTCGGCGGTTTCGTGGTGTCGGCCTTCGGCACCCTGGTCGGAGCAGCGGTCGCCTTCCTGCTCGCGCGCTCGCTGTTCAGGCCGCTCATCGTCCGGATGCTTTCGAACCACAGCCGTTTTGCCCGGCTTGATGACGCGGTGGCACGAGACGGTTGGCGGCTGGTCTGCTTGTTGCGCGTCTCGCCGGTAATGCCGTTCGCAATGACCAGCTATGCTCTGGGACTCACCTCCCTGGACCTGCGCAGCTACGCCGTCGGCACCCTTGCGTCACTGCCGGCCCTGCTCGGCTACGTCGTGCTGGGAGCGCTATCGGGTCGCGGTCTCGGCGCGCTTGCTTCCCCGGAGGCGCGGCCACTGCATTGGGCGCTGCTGGTCCTCGCCGCTGTTGCCACCCTGCTTCTGATCCTGAAGCTCGGTGGCATCGTGCGGCGCGTCGTCCGGCTGCCGCAAGCATCATGACGGCGCCCTGCTGCCAGTGTCGGATCCTGCATCAATGAAGCAACGATCAACCGGGAACGCCAAGCCTTCCCCTGCCTGGCTGCTCGTGCTGATGGCGTTCGCCGTGCTGGTGTGCCTCAGGATGCCGCAGATCATCCTGAAAGGCCGCTTCTGGGCAGAGGAGGGCCGATTCTTCTTCCACAACGCCTGGGTTCTGCCACCCGGCCAGGCGCTGCTGGAACCGGTCGGCGGCTATCTCAACCTCGTGGCCAACGGCGCAACCCTGGCCGCGCGTTGGCTGATGCCGCTGCGGCTTGCGCCCTACATGACGATCACGGTGGCGCTGCTGATCCAGCTGCTGCCGCCGCTGCTGATCCTGACCGCCCGCGACGGCTGGCTGCGTGGGCCGCTGACCCGCATCTCCGGCGTGCTTCTGCTGCTTCTGGTGCCGGCATCGGAAGAGATCTGGCTGCAAACGCTGCACTGCCAGTTCGAGCTGACCCTGTGTTGCGGCATCATTCTCGTGCTGGAACCCGAAGCAGGCCTGCTCGGCCTGCTGCGGTTGGCGATCCTGCTGCTGGCACCTCTTTGCGGGCCGGGAGCAATCGCGCTCATCCCGCTCTTTCTGTTGCGTCTGGCCGGAGACCGAAATGCGGCGAGACTGCTGCAGGTGGTCGTTCTGTGCCTCGCGGCCGCGCTACAGATCTCCCTGTTCCTGAGATCTACGCCCGGTCGCGGCTTTTCCCTGGATCCTGCGGTGCTGCTCTGCATCATGACGGTGCGCCACCTCGCCCTGCCGTTTCTCGGCGGCGCACGCGCTGAAGGCATCGCAGCCGCGATCAGGGCGAGGCTGGCGAGCGGCCATACGCCCCACGTCGCGACCATCCTGCCGATTCTGGTCGGCGGCATGCTGGCGCTGATGGTGGCGGCGCGTCCGGCGCCCCGCCCGGCCTTCTGGCTGCTTGCGGCAGCGCTGCTGATCGCCGTGCTGTCCTATTTCGGCGCGATCGGGCAGGCGACCAGCCTGATCGACGTCCGTCTCGGCGAGCGCTACGCCTTCGTGCCGGAAGCCTTGTTCAGCCTTGCGCTGCTGGCGCTGACCGTCACGACCTGGCGCCCGCTCGCGCTACTGGGCTGGATCGCGATCGCGTGGCAGCTCACGATCGGTGCCCAGCAGTTCGCGCACCCCTGGACGTTGACCAGCGACGGCTCCGCTTGGCGACCTCAGGTGGCCGGTTGGCGGCTTCATCCCGGGCAGCCGCTGAATCTTTGGCCCGACGGCTGGACGGTGACGCTCGAACCGACCGCCCATGCATCGGCACGCTGACGTCCTTCCGGCTCAAGCCGGAGGAGGAACGGTGTCGTCGATGTCCGACGTGAAGCTCGATGGTGCCATGTATCCTGGTGTCGCGCATCGAGAAGCCAGGTGCCGGGCCAGCACCGCCGGATACAGCACGTGCTCCTCGGCCAGCACCCGGGCTGCCAGGCTGTCCGGCGTGTCGCCCGGCAGCACCGGCACCGTCGCCTGGCCCAGGATCGGACCCTCGTCCATCGCCTCCGTGACCAGATGTACGGTGCAGCCGTGCCGCGTCTCGCCCGCCTCCAGCACCCGCGCATGGGTGTGCAGGCCGGGATAGGCCGGCAGCAGGCTCGGGTGGATGTTGAGCATCCGGCCGGCCCAGCGAGCCGTGAGCCAGGGAGTCAGCAGGCGCATGTAGCCGGCAAGGCACACGCAGCCGATCCCGGCCTGCTCCAGCGCCGCGTCGATCGCCCGCTCGTGCGCCTCGCGGTCGCCCCGGTACGGCCGGT
>CAXTOD010000204.1:0-5345 GCA_964245705.1 uncultured Acetobacteraceae bacterium | reverse complement strand
GGGTTCACGAAGGCCAGCCTGCCGGCCCAGGGCCGGAAGGACAATCGGCGGCGCCCTGGCGCTGCCCGGAGCCGATCCCGGTTTATGTCCCGTCAGGCGACAATTTTGGACCGGGCCTCCGGTCCCCGCCGGCCCAGACCCAGCGCATGCCAGCCATGAACAAATGGAATAGGTAAGACAAATTGAAGGATCGAACCCGACATCGGAACAAGGCGTGGTCGTCCGCAAGGCGCGACGGCCGCTGCCGACACGTTGCGGACCGGCTTCCTGATCTTCAACGGGAGAACGCATGAACTGGCCGGCTACTTGCTGCTCCACTGCATCCGGAGCTGCTTCATCGGAAGAACACCGGCACTGACAAACGGAATTCAAGCGGAACAGGAGCGCCGCCATCGACGTGGACAGGTTGCGAATTTTCTCGGTCGGAAGAGAGCGGAATGCGAGGGGCCGCAAACGGGGCAGGCGGAACAGCGACGGGAACCGGTGTTCAACAATGACGTGATGATGTTGCATTTCTCGGACATAACCGTTTTCCTGCCGCGGTGCGCCCAAGACGCGCTCCCTCGACGGCTTCCGGCCGTCGTCGACATGGTCAGGAGGATCCATGCTTCTCGTTGATCGACAGGTGCCGACGGCGGTGCCGCCGCAGCAACACGCGCACGCAGCATCCTGGTGCGGACGGCTGTCCCCGCTCCGGACGAGGTGCTGGGCTTGTTCGGGAGGCAGGGCATGACGTCCCGCCGGACCTGCTCGTTGCGCAGCGCGTTGCTCGTATCAGCGGCCGCGCTGGCGATTGCGGCGCCGCGGCACCGCGCCGAGGCGCAGACCACCTTCACCCCGATCCGCCCGCCGGCGGCGCCCCTCGTCACCCGCGGACCGTACGAGAACGTCTGGCTGCAGAATACCAGCGGCCTGCTTCCCGGCACTTGGCCGACGCACTGGGACGGCACCGTCAGGGCCATCACCGGCATCGCCTACATCGATGGCAAGCCGTACCTGTTCCTGGGCGATCCTGTGCTGCCGGCCGGGTCGCCGACGCTGACGCCGATGGCCGAGGCGGCACTCGAGACCACGGCGACGCAGTCCAAGTTCACCTTCAACGCGGGCGGCGTGACCCTGTCGGTCGACTTCCTGTCGCCGGTCGAGGCGACCGACCTGAAGCGGCTCAGCATGCCGCTCTCCGACATCATCACCACGGCGCAGAGCAGCGACGGCGCGACGCATCAGGTGCGCCTCTATTTCGACATCAGCGCGGAATGGACCAACGGCAACGAGAGCGCGCTCGTGTCCTGGGCGCCGGAAACGATCCCGCTCGACAGCGACGGCACCTCGGCGACCGGCAACCTCGCCGCCTGGACTGCCTACCCGACCGACCCGCAGGTGTTTACCCAGACCGGCAACTTTGCCGACTGGGGCACGTCGCTGTGGGCGACGAAGCAGGTCGCGGGCCTCACGGTGCAGAGCGGCCAGGACACGGTGGTGCGGACGCAGTTCGCGACCACGGGAACGCTGAACGGCAGCAACGACACCGACCAGCCGCGTGCGATCAACGACCGGTATCCGGTGTTCGCCTTCGCCGACGACCTCGGCAGCGTCGGCACCATCGCGACGGCGCCGTTCACGCTGCTGCTCGGCCGCGAACGGGATCCGGCGGTCAACTACCTGGGCAATCCGGTCCGGTCGCTGTGGACGCAGTATTTCCCGTCCTACGAGGCGATGCTCGCCTTCGCCTATCAGGATCGCACGGCGGCGGTGACGCGGGCCAACACGCTTGATTCCAACCTCAACACCGCGGCGACCGCGGTCGGCGGCTCGCAGTATGCGGCACTCACCGCCGTGACGCTGCGGCAGGCTTTCGCGGCGACAGAGCTGACGAATACGATCGCCAACCCCTACATGTTTCTCGAGGAGATCAGCAGCGACGACAACGTCCAGACGGTGGACGTGCTGTTCCCGGCGAGCCCTGTATTCCTTTACATGAACCCGGAGCTGCTGCGCTACCTGCTCGAGCCGGTGATCGACTACGCGGAGTCAGGATACTGGCCGGAACCCTTCTCGCCGCACGACCTCGGCTCGACCTATCCGAACGCGACGGGCCACAACGACGGCGGCGGCGAGAACATGCCGGTCGAGGAAACCGCCAACATGCTGATCATGGCGGACGCCTACATGCAGCACGTGTCGTCCGCCGAGGCCGCGACCTACGCCAACGCGCACTACGCGATCTTCAAGCAGTGGGCCACCTACCTGAACACCGTTCCAGCGGGCGTCACCTACTCCAACGCGGTGGACCCGCAGTTCCAGAACCAGACCGACGACTTCGCCGGCCCGGTCGCGCACAGCGTCAACCTGGCCTTGAAGGGCATCGAGGGCCTGGACGCCTTTGCGCAGATCGCCACCATGGCCGGCCAGACCAGGGACGCCAAGACGTTCCGCAACGCTGCCGAACAGGGCATCAGCATCTGGGAGGAGCTGTCGCAGAACACGGCGGGCACGCATTTGCTGCACACCTACCGCGAGGCCGCCAACGCCTACAGCGCCAGCACGCTCGGCGAGGCGGACAGCGACTGGAGCGACGACTACAACGCTTTCGCAAACGCGCTGCTCAAGCTGAACCTGATCCCGTCGTCCTTGCTCGCCGAGCAGACCACGTTCTACCAGACGCAGATCCTTCCGCTCGGCCTCGAGCTGCAGCCGGAACAGATCGGCTCCGGCAGCTCCGCCGACCACATCGCCAAGGCGGACTGGGAGCTGTGGACGGCAGCGGCCTTCAACTACCAGACGCTGCCCGGCGACATTATCGATGCGGTCTACAACTACGCAAACACGACCACCGCGGCCCGCCCGTTCCCCGACCTTTACGATCCGACCTCGACCTGGACCGCCTTCGAGGCACGGCCGGTCATCGGAGGCGTGTTCGCGCCGCTAACGCTGACCTTGAAGGCGGGAAAGTGACGGTCGGACAATCGTGACCTTGCCGTGGACATGAGCCGCCCGCCATGGACGATCCATGGCGAGGATTGAACAGGAAACGGCTGCAGCGCCGCTTCCGCGGAGGGAACTGGCGGGCCCCTCCGGATCGCTGCGCCTCCAGCAGCGCGTCGGGCGCGTTCAGGCGCTGCTGGCAGGACTCGGGTGACGGTCGTCGCAGCTCGTCGGGACATCAGGTCGCCTCGCGGGCAGGCTTCCCACCCTTTGATTGTAATTTGATGATATCGCCGCTCCGGTCCTACGGTGCGACGGTTCGCCGGTCGAAGGTCGGCAGCCGAAGTCATCGAGGGAGGAACGCACCATGTCGACAAGGTCTGCACCGGTCGCTGCCGCTGCCGCGTCGTGCCTGCTTCTTGGGGCCGTGAGTAGCCATGCGGTCGCGGCATCTGCGTTCACCACGCTGGTCTCGTTCAACGGCAGCGACGGAAGCAATCCTGCCGCTTCCCTGTCCATCGACAAGGCTGGCACCCTGTATGGCACCACCCGCTTCGGCGGCCCCGGGGGTGACGGCACCGTGTTCGAGCTGCAGAAGCAGGACTACAGCGCGCTGGTCACGCTGTTCGCGTTTTCCGGGCGGGACGGGGCCAACCCGTCCTCCGGGCTCGTGCTCGACCCGCCGAACCGGCTGTTCGGGACCACGTCGGGCGGTGGTGCCGGCGGCGACGGCACCGTGTTCGAGCTGTCCCGGGCGGATGGCGGGACGTTCACCAGCCTGGCCGGCTTCAACACCGCCGTCGGCGCCAATCCGACGGCGCTGCTCGCCCTGCTGGCGTCCGGCACCGGCGCCGGCTACACGCTCTACGGCACGACCATCCAGGGCGGGGCGACCGGCAACGGCACGGTGTTCGCGCTGTCCGGGCCGAGCCTGACCACGCTGGCCGCCACCGCCTCGTTTCCCGGCAGCTTCGCAGAGCACCCGGGCGCCACCCTGGTCGCCGGCCCGAACCGCGTGCTGTTCGGGACCGACGCCACCGGCGGGGAGTATGGCCAGGGCATCGTGTTCTCGCTGTCCGGCCCCGCCTATGCCACGTTTACCGTGCTCGCCACCTTCAACGGCGGCAACGGGGCGTTCCCGCAGGGCGCGCTGGCGATGGACGGCGAGGGCAACCTATATGGCACCACCAGCACCGGCGGGTCCGGCGGCGACGGCACCGTGTTCGAGCTCAGCGGTCCGCAGCACGACCAGATGACCACCCTTGCCGCCTTCGCCGCGAACGATCCGCACGGCGCGGAGCCGCTTGGCGGGCTGCTGCTCGACGCCAAGGGCAGGATCTACGGCACGGCCTCGACCGGCGGGACGAACGGGTCCGGCACCGTGTTCCGCATCTCCGCCGACCATGCGAGCTTCACGGTGCTGCACAGCTTCGGCGGCGGCACGGACGGGTCGGCACCGGCGGCCGGGCTGGTGAACGATCCGGCGGGTGCACTTTACGGCACCACCGCCACCGGCGGAGCCTTCGGCAAGGGAACCGTGTTCCTGGTCACCGGCGCCGGGTTCAGGCCGGCCCGCTGACGGCGGCGGGAAGCGGGCCAGCCGGCTTCGCCTAGAGCTGGGTGCCGTCCTGCCCCGGAGCGGCCCGCTGGGCAGATCCTGGCGGCAGGGTTCCCGGTGCGGTCGAGTGCTCGACGTCGTAGGCGGTCGCCTTCTGCTCGTAGGAGCCCCTGGCGCCCGGATGCTCCTGATCATAGAGCGCCGCCTTCTGCCGCGCCTCCTTGCGGTACTTGTGGCGCACGTACATGCCGGTTGCGCAGCCGCCGACGGCGCCCAGCACGCCGTGATGCATGGCATGGCCGCCCACCGCACCCACGGCGCCGTATTTGAGGCAGCCTCCCGGCTCCGCCCCGGCCGGCGCCAGCGTGCCGGCGGTGAGGACGGCGGCCAGCGCCACCACAAGCTTGGCCTGCGTCATGATGAACCCCCGATCCTTCCGCCGCTCGCGCGGCCCACAGCAATAGGGCGCGATCCAGGCCAGGAGTTCCGACCTGCGCCACCCTTCCGGCCGGTGCTCGGCGAACCGGACGCGCGGGGCCTGCGTCGAGGGTGCGACGGGAGCGGCGCGGGCCGGAGGCTCCGCACGGGTACGGGACGGGAGGTGCCGATGGCGGCGGCGGAGCGACACGGCGGTGCGGCAAGGTGAGCGGGTTCCGCCTGCCGGACAGGTGGCAGCGTGCGGCGGACCCCGCCGGGGCGGAGGCACTGGCGCAGGCGCTGCATGCGCCGGACGCGTCGGGGACGGCTCTCCCGCGTTCGGCGGCTGTCGACGCGCTGCTGGCCTGCCTCGGCGGCCACAGCCCGTTCCTGTCCGACCTGGCGCGCCGCGAGCGCGGCTTCCTGGCCCGGCTGCGGCGTCAGG
>CAXTOD010000203.1:4773-5395 GCA_964245705.1 uncultured Acetobacteraceae bacterium | reverse complement strand
CTGCGTGCAGGTGTTCTTCATCCGCGGCGGCCGCAACAACGGCAACCGCGCCTTCTTCCCGGCCAACGCACGCGACGAGGAGGCGGGCGAGGTGCTGGCCGCCTTCGTGGCGCAGTTCTACGACGACAAGCCGCCACCGCCGCTCGTGCTGAGCAACGTCCTCCTCCACGAGCCGGAGCTGTTGGCGGAGGCGCTGGGCTTGAAGGCCGGCCGCAAGGTCGAGCTCCTGGTGCCGCAGCGCGGCGAGAAGCGCGCCGTGGTCGAGCACGCCGCCACCAACGCCCGGGAAGCGCTGGAACGGCGGCTGGCCGAGGGGGCAGGGCAGGCCAAGCTGCTGGACGGGGTGGCGACCCTGTTCGGGCTGCCAGCGGCGCCGGAACGGATCGAGACCTACGACAACAGCCATATCATGGGCACCAACGCCTACGGCGTGATGGTCGTGGCCGGCCCCGAGGGCTTCACCAAGCAAGCCTACCGGAAATACGCCATACGCGGCCCGATCACGCCGGGCGATCCCTCTCTCAAGGTCCCGCACATGGGCTGGAACACGCTGGACCAGCACCAACCCCACGCGCTGCTCGACGGCATCCCGACCGGCCCGGAAGCCGTAGGAATGGACGAA
>CAXTOD010000203.1:0-4763 GCA_964245705.1 uncultured Acetobacteraceae bacterium | reverse complement strand
AGGTGCTGGAGCGCCGCTTCGGCCGGGCGCTGCGCGAGCAGGCGGCGCGACAGGACGAGGCGGGCGAGGCGCCGTCGCGGCCCGCCCCCTTGCGTCCCGACTGGCCCGACCTGCTGCTGATCGACGGCGGCGCCGGGCAGTTCTGCGCGGTGCGCCAGGTGCTGGACGACCTCGGCGTCACCGACGTCAAGCTGGTGGCGATCGCCAAGGGCCCAGACCGCGACGCCGGGCGCGAATGGTTCCACACCGGCGACGCCCCGCCGTTCCAGCTCCCCCCGCGCGACCCGGTGCTGTACTACCTCCAGCGCCTGCGCGACGAGGCGCACCGGTTCGCCATCACCACCCACCGCGCCGGCCGCTCCAAGGCGATCGTGCGCTCCGAGCTGGACGAGATCCCCGGCATCGGGCCGCTGCGCAAGCGCGCCCTGCTGAACCATTTCGGCTCGGCGCGCGGGGTCAAGCAGGCCGGCCTGGTCGACCTGGAGAACGCGCCCGGCATCAGCCGGGAGACCGCGCGCTCGATCTACGGGCACTTCCACGCCGGCTGGCGGGACGGGAGCTGAGGGGCGCCCGCGGTATCGGATGCAACCCGGCTGCGTTAGGCTCACCGACCTCCACGAGACGGATCGATTGCCGCCTCCATGCTGACCGACCTGCCGAACCTGCTGACCCTGTCGCGGATCGCCGCGATCCCGGTCCTGGTCGCCCTGGTGGCGCTGCTGCGGCCCTGGGGCGACCTGTGCGCGTGCCTGCTGTTCGCCGCCGCCGGCATCACCGACTGGCTGGACGGGCGGCTGGCGCGGCAGCGGCGGCAGTTCTCCGAGCTCGGCCGCATGCTGGACCCGATCGCCGACAAGCTGCTGGTCGGCGCGTCGCTGATGGTGCTGGCCGGCTTCAACCGGCTGCCGCTCTGGGGCCTGTATCCGGCGATTGTCATCCTCGCCCGCGAGATCCTGGTCAGCGGCCTGCGCGAGCACCTGGCCGGCCGGCGCGTCAGCCTGCCGGTCACCCGGCTCGCCAAGTGGAAGACCGGGTTCCAGATGGGAGCGCTCGGCGTGCTGCTGGCCGGCGACAGCACCGCCCGGCTGCTCGGCCTGCCCTGGCTGCCGGTCGGCGCGATCGGCGCGGTCATGCTGTGGCTGGCGGCCCTGCTCACCCTGGTCACCGGCTGGGACTACCTCGTGACCGGCCTGCGGCACGTCGCGGCCCCCGACTAGCGCCGCCCGTGCGGGTCGTCGGCATCGTCGGCCGCTCCGGCAGCGGCAAGACCACCCTGATCGAGCGCCTGCTGCCGCTGCTCCGCGCCCGCGGGCTCCGCGTGTCCACGGTCAAGCGCACGCACCATTCGGTCGACCTGGACCCGCCCGGCAAGGACAGCCGTCGCCACCGCGACGCCGGTGCCGAGGAGGTGCTGCTGGTGGGCGAGCGGCGCTGGGCGCTGCTGCGCGAAACCCCCGATGCGCCGCCACCGCTGTCGGCGCTGCTGCGTCGCCTGGCGCCGGTCGACCTGGTGCTGGTGGAGGGCTTCGGCGACGACGCCGGTCCGAGGCTGGAGCTGGTGCGGGCAGCCCTCGCCGGCCGGGCGGGCAAGCGCCCGCTGTTCCACGACGATCCCGGCATCGCCGCCGTCGCCGCGGACGCGCCGGTGCCCGGCTGGCACGGAGCCCTGCTCGACCTCGACGATCCGCAGGCGATCTGTGCCTGGATCGCATCGGTCGCCGGCCTGCCGTCATGGCTGCCCCCCGGCTGCCCTTGAGCTAGAACCCCGGTTGAGGGCACATTCCGGGCCGGGGCGGCTGCGCGAGCCGCAAAAGGGGACTGGATATGCGGCGCTCGGCTCTGCTTGGAACGTTGTTGCTTCTGAGCGGCTGCTCGGGACTTGGTCATTTCTTCCAAGACACGGCACGCATTCCCGGCCAGAACCCCAACGCCACCACCGGCGTCAGCGAGAACCTCCTGCGCTCGCGCGGCGAAAGGCCGTCGGAGGACGCCATCCTGCCGCAGCAGGGCAACGTGTGGCCCGGCCCGCCGCAGCCGCTGCCGACGCTCAGCGACGTGTCGCGCAACGGCGGCCAGAACGCCGGCGACCTGCTCGGCGGCACCGGGAACACGCTGCCGCGCGGCGGCAGCATGAGCCTGGGCGAGCAGAACCAGATCCAGGGCGGCGCGCCCACCAACGAGAGCGGCTTCTCCGGCGGTGCCCTGTCCGACAGCATTCCCGACCCGGCGGTGAAGTTCCGCAGCCAGCATCCCCAGTCCCCGAGCGGCAGCAACGCCGGCAGCAACGCGGGCAGCAGCGGCACCGGCAGCAGCGGCGGGAGCAGCAGCGGCACCGGGGCGGGCACGAACATCGTGATCCCGAACGGCGACGGCACCAGCACGGTGATCAGTCCCGACGGCACGGTGAAGACGGTCAAGGGAACCCCCAAGTAGGGGCTCATCCCGACCGGGTCCCGCCGATGCCGACCACGCAGATCCTGTACTTCGCCTCCCTGCGCGACCGCCTCGGCCGGGCGGAGGAGCGCGTCGTGCTGCCGGCGGAGGTGCGCACCGTGCGCGCGCTGCTGCGCTGGCTGCAGGCGCGCGAGCCCGCCTTCGCCGTGCTGGCGGAGGAGGGCCGCACGGTTCGGGTGGCGGTCAACCAGGAGTTCGCCGCCGACGACGATCCGGTGGCGCAGGAAGACGAGATCGCGCTGTTACCGCCGGTGACCGGTGGCTGAGGGCGGGCGGCTGATGATGACGGGCGGCTGATGGGACGCGGCTGATGGCCACGATCCGGGTGCAGGAGGCGCGGTTCGACGTCGCTGCGGAGATGGCGGCCCTTCTCGCCGCCTCCGGCGCGTCGGCGGGCGGCATCGGCTGCTTTGTCGGCGTGGTGCGCGGCGATCCCGGCACCGGAGACCGGACGCTCCGGGCGCTGACCCTGGAGCACTATCCCGGCATGACCGAGCGCGCGGTCGCGGCGATCGCGGCGGACGCGGAGCACCGGTTCGGGCTGCTCGGCTGCACCGTGCTGCACCGGGTCGGCACGCTCGGCATCGGCGAGGGGATCGTGCTGGTGCTGGCCGCCGCCCCGCATCGCGGCGACGCGCTCGACGCCACCGGCTTCCTGATCGACTGGCTCAAGACCCGCGCGCCGTTCTGGAAGCGCCAGGAGTTCGACGACGGCAGCAGCGAGTGGGTCGAGGCGCGCGACGCCGACGACGCGGCGGCGCACCGCTGGGAATGAGCGGGGCCGGTCAGGCGGTGCGGAGCACGGTGCGGATCGCCCCGGTCAGCCGGGCGAGCTCCTCGGGCCGTATCGTCAGCGCCGGCGTCAGGTAGACGACGTCCCGGAACGGGCGGACCCACACCCCTTCCGCCACCAGCGCCGCCTTCAGCCGGTTCATGTCGGTGATGCGTCCCAGTTGCACCACGCCGATCGCCCCCATCACCCGCACGTCCACCGCCCCGGGCAAGGTCCGGCACGGTTCCAGCTCGGCCTCCATCTGCGCCCCGATCGCCGCCGCCTGTCCCAGCCGGTCCTCCCGCTCGAACAGGTCGAGCGACGCGTTGGCGGCGGCGCAGGCGAGCGGGTTGCCCATGAAGGTCGGCCCGTGCATCAGCGCATGCGTCGGCTCGTCCGAGCCGAACGCGTCGAACACGTGCCGGCGCGCCACCGCCGCGCTCAGCGCCATCGTGCCGCCGGTCAGCGCCTTGGACAGCGTCACGACGTCCGGCACGATCCCCGCCGCCTCGCAGGCGAACATCGTCCCGGTGCGGCCGAAGCCGGTGAAGATCTCGTCCAGGATCAGCAGCAGCCCGTGCCGGTCGGCCAGCCGGCGCAGGCGTCGCAGCACGTCGGGCGGATGGAACGCCATGCCCCCGGCCCCCTGCACCAGCGGCTCGACCAGGATGGCCGCGATGCCGCGCCCGTGGGTGCCGAGGAACCCGTCGAGCGCCGCCTCCGCCGCGTCGTCGCGCGGCAGGTCCGCCAGGTGGTGCCGCGGCAGCACGCCGGCGAACAGGCTGTGCATGCCTTCCTCGGGATCGCACACCGCCATGGTCGCCATCGTGTCGCCGTGGTAGCCGCCGCGGAACGACAGCATCCGCGTGCGGCCCCGCTCGCCGCGGTTGAGCCAGAACTGCACCGCCATCTTCATCGCCACCTCGACCGCGACCGAGCCGCTTTCGGCGAGGAACACCCGTTCGAGGTCGCCGGGCAGCAGGGCCGCCAGCCGTTCCGCCAGCCGCAGCGCCCCGTCATGCACCAGCCCGCCCAGCATGACGTGCGGCATCCGGCCGAGCTGCTCGGTCACCGCCTGCCGGATGTGCGGATGGTTGTAGCCGTGGCAGGCGGTCCACCACGAGGCGATGCCGTCCACCAGCACCCGTCCGTCGGCGAGCCCGATCCGGCACCCGTCGGTCCAGGCGGCACGCAGCGGCGGCGGCGCCGTGCGCATCTGCGTGTAGGGAAGCCAGAGCAGGCCGGCGCCGCCGGCGGAACCTGTCGATGTCATGCAACCGGTGATGCACCGGGCCGCCCCGCCCGTCGATTCCCTCCCGCGCGTCCGCGGCTCCATTGACCCGGCCCGTCCCGATCCGGCAGGACTGGACGCCGCATGTCCCGTCTGGACCCCCTTCTCGGCGAGGCGCTCGAGGACCTGGCACGGCGCCGGCTCCGGCGCGACCTCCACCCCGTCGCCGCCGGGGCCGGCCTTGTCACCCGCGACGGCCGCCAGCTCGTCAACGCGTCCGCCAACGACTACCTCGGCCTGTCGCAC